>JBMOIA010000324.1:0-2000 GCA_049317565.1 Terrimicrobiaceae bacterium
T
This sequence comes from Terrimicrobiaceae bacterium, assembly GCA_049317565.1. Taxonomy (GTDB): domain Bacteria; phylum Verrucomicrobiota; class Verrucomicrobiia; order Chthoniobacterales; family Terrimicrobiaceae; genus UBA967. The sequence goes on from JBMOIA010000324.1 coordinate 2, forward strand.
TTCACCGGCTACATCGTCGAGAAGGCGCTCTCGGTGGACAACATCTTCGTCTTCGTCGTCATCTTCACCTACTTCAACATCCCGGACAAATACCAACACCGCGTCCTCTTCTACGGCATCCTCGGCGCGATCGTCTTCCGCTGCATCTTCATCGCCATCGGCGCCGCGCTCATCCAATACCACTGGGTCGTCATCCTCTTCGGCGTCTTCCTCATCGCCACGGGAATCAAGGTCCTCCTCGCCCCGGAGAAGCCGCTCGATCCCGAGAAAAACCCGGTGCTGAAATTCCTCATGCGCGTCCTCCCCGTCACGCCGCACCTCGACGGGCAGCGCTTCTTCACGCACCACAACGGCGCCCGCATGGCCACGCCGCTCTTCGTCGCCCTCGTCTTCATCGAAATCTCCGACATCGTCTTTGCCGTCGATTCGGTCCCCGCGATCTTCGCCATCACCAAGGAACCGATGATCGTTTTCATCTCGAATATCTTCGCCATCCTCGGCCTCCGCGCGATGTTCTTCCTCCTCGCCGGCATCGTGCACAAATTCCGCTTCCTCAAATACGGCCTCGGCCTCGTCCTCGTCTTCGTCGGCCTGAAAATGGTCTGGCTCAACGAAGCCTTCGGCGGGAAATTCCCGATCGGCTGGTCGCTCGCCATCATCTCCACCCTCATCGGCGGCTCGATCCTCGTCTCGTTCCTCATCCCGGAAAAACCCGGGAAAGAGGAAAAATAACCGCCCCGCCCGCATTCGCGATTCCATCCGCGCCGCGCCGCTGATACGCTGCGCCCCGCTCCCATGGAAAAAATCTTCATCGGCACCGACAGCGGCGCCACCACCTCGAAAACCTGCGGCGTTTACGAAAACGGCACCCCCGTCACCCTCCACCTCGCCCAAAGCTCGACCAACTCCCAGCAAGGCACCCGCGCCGTAGTCGACGGCTGGGTCGAGGGCGTCGAAAAATTCCTCGCCGAAAACAAACTCTCCTGGCCCCAGGTCTCCGGCGTCGGCCTCGCCATGCCCGGCCCCTACCAGGGCTACGGCATCCTCGACCGCTCGCCGAACCTCCCCGCCAGCTTCGCCGGTTGGAACTTCCTCGCCGACTACTCCGAAGCCCTCGCCAAAAAAGCCGGCCGCACACTCCATGTCGTCACCGGCAACGACGGCAACTACGGCGGAGTCGCCGAAGCCGCCAAGGTCCGCGGCGAAAAAAAATGCGGCGTCATCATGCTCGCCCCCGGCTCCGGCCTCGGCGCCGCCTACATCAGCCCCGAAGGCCTTCCGCTCGATGGCGACACCCTCGCCGGCATGGAGGCCGGCCACATGCCCGCCCCGCTCCAGCTCCTCGACCTCCCCCGCTTCACCTGCGGCTGCGGACGCAATTGGGGCTGCTTCGAAGCCTACGCCAGCATCTCCGGCCTCCCCCAATACCTCGACCACCTCCTCCCGAAATACCCGGACCACGAGTTCCACACCTCCACGCTGCCCATCAAAGACAAGGTCCTCTCCCTCCGCACCCGCGCGCAAAAAGGCGACCCGCTCGCCCTCGAAATCTTCGACTTCCAGGCCAAGGCCCTCGGCATCCACGCCGCCAACCTCTCGATGGCCCTCGACGCCGAATATATCGTCATCGGCGGCGGCCTCATCGACCCCCACTCGACCACATCCGAATTCCGCGAACGCTACCTCGGCGGCATCCGCGACGCCGCCATGCCCTGGCTCTTCCCTGTCCAACAGCGCACGGTGAAAATCGTCCCCGCCACCCTCGGCGAACTCTCCCAATCCATCGGCGCCGCCCTCGTCGCCCTCTACACCTCCCGCAAATAACCGCCGGAACTATTTCCAGCGGCAGCGGGAAAAACACACCCGCCTCATTCCAAGTTCAGTTCGTTTTTGGACTTCTTGAAAGGGGCACAGGTGTCCAAGGCGCCGGATTTCGCTTCCAAGGTCTCTTAACGGAAAACGCATAGGAGGGACCCGCTTGTCGGGTCCGGGGCCGCCC
>JBMOIA010000325.1:0-1997 GCA_049317565.1 Terrimicrobiaceae bacterium
CCCTGGGCGTGCGGCGCGATGTTTTTCTCGATGGTGACGGGGCGGATTTGGCGCGCCGGGCGCTGGTCATGTCGGGTCATGGGGCGAATGTGGGGGCGGCGCAGGGGCGGCGGCAACAGGTTTTTCGTCCGGAAACGGTTTCTTGACCGGGGTGGGGAGCGGGGGTAGCCTGCCCGACCAATTTAGAAAGTAGGTGAACACATGCCTGAAATCATCGTTCGAAAAGGCGAGCCAATCGACCGGGCGCTCAAGCGCCTGAAGGGCAAGATCGACGCCGAGGGCTTGATGGACGAAGTCCGGCGCCTCCGGGCGTTCGAGACTCCGGTCCAACGCTCGCGCCGCAAGGCCAAAAACAACGCCAAGCGCGCGAAACTGAAGATTCGCTTCAATTTCAACCCGGTGTCCTGATTTGGACAAACGCCGGGCAGTCATTGCCGGCTGCGGTTTCCTCGGGGAAGCCGCAGCCGGTTTGTTTTTGCGGGAGGGTTGGGAGGTGCTGGGGATTTGCCGGACGGCGGGGTCGGCGGCGGGATTGGAGGGGAGGGGAATCCGCGCGGCGGCGCTGGATGTTTCCGCGAAATTCGCGGCGCCCGATGGGTGGAGCGGGGCGGATGTGGTGGTGCATTGCGCGAGTTCGGGCGGTGGCGGGGCTGGGGCGTATCGGGCGGTTTACCGGGACGGGATGGAGCGTGTCCTGGAGGCGTTCGCGCCGCGGCGGGTGGTTTTTGTCGGCAGCACCTCGGTGTATGCGCAGGGCGACGGGATGTGGGTGGACGAGGATTCGCCCGCGGAACCGGTGGTGGAAACGGGGCGTGTTCTGCTTGAGGCCGAAAGGATCGCTCTGGCGGCTGGAGGAGTGGTGGCGCGGCTCGGCGGGATTTACGGTCCGGGGCGCGCGATGTATTTGCAGCGGTTCCTCGAAGGGTCGGCCGTGCTCGAGGATGGCGGCGGGAGGTTCATCAACCTGATCCACCGCGATGACGGAGCGGCTGCGTTGGTCCTGCTCGCCGGGCTTCCGGATGTGGCGGGAATTTTCAATGTGGTGGACGGGACGCCGGCGACGCAGCGGCAAATTTACGGATGGCTTGCGGAGTTTTTCGGCAGGCCGCTGCCACCGGAGGGACCCGCGGACCCGAACCGCAAAAGGGGTCTCAACAGTAAATGTGTGAGAAATACGCGCCTCAGAAGCACAGGATGGGCTCCAGAATTTCCATCATACAAATTTGCAATCAAGCAACTTGCAGAATATGCAAAAATCTCCTAAAAACATTTCGCAATTTTTCGAGGTTTGTGCAGTATAAGAGGCGAGATGGCTCCCCTCCGAACATCTTTCGCAGGATTCTCGGGACTGCATTCGGCCTTCATGGTTGACTCAGTCGCGTGGGGACAGGCTTCCCAGGGCTTTTCCATCATTCCGGAGTGAGGCCGGATTGATGCGACCCCTTGGGCAAGGGCCTGGCGCGGGGCGAGCCATCTCCTTTTTTTGAAACAATTCCAGCCCTGCACCTATCCCTACGCGCCCTGTAGGCGGAGGGGTGCGTTTTTTCAGGCCGCCTCGTCGCGGACTTCTTCTTCGGCCTTCGGTTTTTTCGGAGTTTTTGGCGTGACGAGGACCTTGTCGATGCGCTGGCGGTCCATGTCGATGACCTCGAACTCGAAGCGGTCCCACTGGAATTTTTCGCCTTCGCGCGGGATGTGGCCGAGTTGGTGCAGGATGAACCCGCCGAGCGTGGAAAAGCGGTTGGCGTCCTCGCTGGGAAGGTCGTCGTCGATTTCGAGGCTCTTCTTGGACTCGTCGATGTCGAGCATGGCGTCGATGATCCAGGTCCCGTCCTGGCGGCGCAGCGCCTTCGGGTCGTGGCGCTGCTCGCGCTCGGGGAGGTTGCCGACGATTGCCATCATGACATCGTTGAGCGTCACGAGGCCCTGCAGTCCGCCGAATTCGTCCACGACGAGGGCGATGTGTTTTCCGGATTTCTTGAATTCCTCGATGAGCT
>JBMOIA010000326.1:0-1996 GCA_049317565.1 Terrimicrobiaceae bacterium
ATGAAGGGGGCACAGGCGTCCCGCCTGTGTCGGCCCCAAGCCCCGCAACTCCCACACCTCCCGAACCCACTCCCACGCCAGAACCCACTCCAACACCCCCGCCCGCCCAAACTCCTACGCCGCTCCCTTCCCCCTCTCCCGAACCTTCCCCCTCACCTTCCCCAACCCCCGAGCCCACCCCCATGCTCGCTGCCGAGCCCACCCCCACGCCGATCCCAATCGCCCGCGCAGAACCCGTCCCCACACCTCCCGACCGCCAGCCTCCACCCCTCCCTCTCCCCGGCGCTCGCTCCTCCGCCTACCAAGTCGCCGTCCTCATCCCCACCGCATCCGAAGCCGTGGACTACCTCAACAAAATCGCCGCCAGCGACAACGCCCTCGCCGAAAACCTCTCCGCCGCGCGCCGTGCCGAACTCTGCCGCCGCTGGCTGAACGATGCCAAAAAACCCTTCGAAGCCCTCGCTCAAAACCCCGCCACCTCCACCCCCGCCATCGAAAAACTCCTCACCACCGCCCGCAAGCAAGTCTCCGCCCTCCACCTCCTCGGCGACGAACTCAAAGCCCAGCGCATCTCCGAACTCGAGTCCCGCCAAGCCGCCCGCACCGCCCTTGAAAATTCCGTCAACTCCCGCCGCGCCCTCCTCGCCACCCTCGCCGGCACCGGCGCCTGAGCCCGCCACCACTTGAAACATTGTGCCTCAAACATCCCGCCCAACGGCTATCACAACACCGTCACGCTGGGCGAGGAGGGCGCTGCTTGTCAGCGCCGGAACCGGTGTGTTTGAAAAAACTGCTCCCTCCAAACAACCAACATCCCGCACCACCAAACTTAAAACTTAATTGATGAATCTTCGATTCACTCTTCGGGCTGCCTCCGGCAGTTTTTCTCCGCTCCGCACCGCCACTTAAAACTTCCCCGGAATGCCGACCCTCCTCGCCATCCCCGCCTTCAACGAAGGCACCCGCCTCGCCTCCTTCCTCCCCGACCTCTGCGAAAAAATCCAATCCTCCGCCGAACCCGTCTCCCTTCTCGTCGTTGATGACGGTTCCTCGCCCGCCGAGTCCGCCGCCATGCGCACCACCATCGAGCGCCTCCGCCCGCTCCACGCCTTCCTCCAGCCCATGCTCGTCCTCGAAAAAAACTCGGGCAAAGGCGCCGCCATCTACGCCGCATGGGACACCGCCACCGACCACGAATGGCTCGCCTTCGTCGATGCCGATGGCGCCGTCACCGCCACCGATGTCGCCCACTTCATCCACACCGCCCGCACCTCCCACGACCTCGACGGCCTCCTCGCCAACCGCATCCTCATGCTCGGCCGCCCCGTCGAGCGCCGCTTCCTCCGCCACCTCGCCGGCCGCATCTACGCCACACTCTCCTCGAATCTCACCGGCATCCCGGTTTACGATTCCCAGTGCGGCCTGAAACTCGTCCGCCGCCACTGCTACGCCCGCATCCGCCCCGACCTCGAAACCCTCCGCTTCGGCTTCGACATGGAACTCATCGCCCTCCTCCACCGCGCCGGATGCCGCCTCCGCGAGGAACCCCTCACCTCCTGGCGCGATGTCCCCGGCGGAAAAGTCCAACTCCTCCGCGACTCCCTCGAAATGCTCCTCTCCCTCCTCGCTCTCCGAAAAAAACTCCGCAGCCTCTCATGAAAACACCCGCCACCCTCCTCGCCATCGCCCTCACCGCCCCGCTCCACGCCGGCTCCACCAATCAAAAAACCACCCCGCCCGTCGGCGCCTACCAACCCGCCAGTCCCGACCCCGCTGCCGAAGCCGCCGCCCGCTTCGCCGTCGCCCGAACCGCCACCACCGAGTCCACCACCCTCCGCCTCGAGCGCATCCTCTCCCTCGAAAAACAAGTCGTCGCCGGCCTCAACTTCAAACTCCACCTCGCCGTCTCCGATGGCACCCGCACCCGAAAAGCCCTCGCCATCGTCTGGCAAAAACTCGACGGCGAACTCGAACTCACCTCATGGAAATGGCTCTA
>JBMOIA010000327.1:0-1994 GCA_049317565.1 Terrimicrobiaceae bacterium
GGATCGGATAGCAGGCGGGACGCCTGCTCTACATTTGGGAGCTGGGGCGCCGATTTTTTCAGCGGGGCGCCGGTGAAGGCGGCGATTTCGCGGGCGACGCCGAGGTGGCCGAGCCAGTCCGGGCGGTTTGGGGTGATTTCGAGTTCGAGGATGGTTTCGGAAGGAAAGAGTTCGCTGATCGGGGTGCCGGGTTTGGCGGCGGGGTCGAGGATGAGTAGGCCTTGGGCGTCCTCGGCGAGGCGGAGTTCCTTCGCGCTGCACATCATGCCTTCGCTTTCGACGCCGCGGAGTTTTCCGGGTTTGATTTTGAAATCGCCGGGGAGCACGGCACCGGGCAGGGCGAGAGGGACCTTGTCGCCGACCTTATAGTTTTTCGCGCCGCAGACGATTTGGCGCGGGTGGGCGGAGCCGTCGTTGACTTTGCAGACGCTGAGGCGGTCGGCGTTCGGGTGTTGTTCGGAGGAGAGGATTTCGGCGACGACGACATGGCCGATGGCGGCGCCGCGCGACTCGATGGCGGCGACCTCGAGGCCGGCACGGCGCAGGAGGGCCTCGAGTTCCGGTGCGGGGAGCGTGCAGTCGATGAAATCGCGGAGCCAGTTGAGGGAGATTTTCACGGGCGTGTCAGAATTGCCTGAGGAAGCGGAGGTCGTTTTCGACGAGCATGCGGATGTCCGGGATGCGCGAGAGGTTCATGGCAAGCCGCTCGAGGCCGAAGCCGAATGCGAAGCCCGAGATTTTTTCGGGGTCGTAGAGGCGGTCGCCGCGCTTTTGGCAGATGGCTTCGAAGACGGCGGGGTCGACCATGCCGCAGCCGGCGAGTTCCATCCACTCGCCACCGAGGGCTTCGGCGCGGATGTCGATCTCGTAGCTCGGCTCGGTGAACGGGAAGAAGTGCGGGCGGAACTGGATTTCGGTGCCGGAGCCGAAGAGTTCGCGGAAGAAGAATTCGAGGGTGCCCTTGAGGTCGGCGAGCGAGACGCGTTCGGCGACATAGAGGCCCTCCATTTGCGTGAACTGCGCGAGGTGTGTGGCATCAACCTCGTCGCGGCGGTAGGCGGCGCCGGGGGCGATGATGCGGACCGGAGGCGGCGTTGTTTCCATGACGCGGATCTGGACGCTCGATGTGTGCGAGCGGAGGAGCCGGCCGTCGGGGAGGTAGAAGGTGTCCTGCTCGTTGCGGGCGGGGTGGTCGGGCGGGGTATTCAGCGCATCGAAGCAATGCCACTCGGTCTCGATGTCGGGTCCCTCGGCGATGGAAAATCCCATGCGGCGGAAGCACTGCACGGCGCGGTCCATGAGTTGGGTGAGGGGATGGAGCGTGCCGGGGGCCGGGAATGTGCCCGGCAGCGTGAGATCGAGCGAGGCGACGGCTGCGGAGTCGGCGGCTGCAAGGAGGCGGCTTTGGGATTCTTCGAGCGCGGAGGTGACGGCGCTGCGGAGGTCATTGAGGAGCTTGCCGAATTTCGGGCGGTCCTCCTTCGAGACATTTCGCATGCCCTCGCTAAGGGCAGTGATGGAACCGCCCTTGCCGAGGTATTTGACGCGGGCCGCTTCGAGCGAGGGGGCGTCCGAGGCTGCTGCGATTTGCGCAAGCGCCTCGGCGCGGAGGGCGTCAGCTTGCTGTTCCATGGACCTTCACTGGATTGACCACAGAGGACACAGAGGAATGGTTTCAGGGTGCCGGACCGGGGTTTTAATCCAGCCAGCTAAATTGGAACCTCGGGGTTTCAGGAGTTTTTCGGGCTCCGTGTTCCCTGCGTCCCCTATGGTTGAAAATGCTCAGGCCGCTTTTTTGTTTTCGAGGGCGGTGCGGACCTTGGCGATGATTTCGGCGAAGGTCGGCTCGTCCTTGACCGCGATGTCGGAGAGAACCTTGCGGTCCAGGCCGATGTTTGCGGATTTGAGGCCCTCGATGAAGCGGCTGTAGGTGAGGCCTGCGGCGCGGACGGCGGCGCTGAGGCGGGTGATCCAGAGCGCGCGGAAATTGCGCT
>JBMOIA010000328.1:0-1984 GCA_049317565.1 Terrimicrobiaceae bacterium
CCGGCGAACTCATCGGCTGCGAACACATCATGGTCTCCCGCGCGGCAACTCGGGAACTCGGTCACATTCTGACCAACTCGGTGGCCAAGGCCGCGCGCTACTATGCCACGCTCGGGCACGGGAGCTTTGCGCCGGGAAACGCCGACGGCGGACTCACCACGCAGGAGGAGAAAAGCATGGGCGCCTATTCCAAGAGTGGATCCTCACCGATTTCTGGCCTCATAAAGCCAGGAGACATTCCTCGCATGGGCGGGCTTTACTTGCTTGATGTGGTGCCGGATGGCGACGTGCGCTTCGGATTTCCAAACATCAATGACAATGCCGAGATCGCGGAACTCATCGCCTGTGGTTCACACGTGATCCTTTTTGCGACTGGTCGCGGCTCTGTTGTTGGCTCTGCCATTTCGCCGGTGATCAAAGTCTGCGCCAATCCGGAAACATTTAGGAATCTGCCTGAGGATATGGATATCAATGCGGGACGGATTTTAGAGGGCCTTGGCGGCTTGGATGAAGTGGGTGACGAGATACACAGCCTCATCGCCCGCGTCGCCAACGGCCAACCCACCGCCTCGGAGGCACTCGGACACCAGGAATTCGTCCTCGGCTACAAAAGTTTTGAACCCATCGGTCCCACCTGCCACCCCACCTATCAATGAACCTTCAACTCACCAATACAGTCATCCTCGTCACCGGTGGCGCCAAGGGCATTGGCGCCGGAATCACCCGAACCCTCGCTGAAGAGGGTGCTATTGCGTGCATTCTTGGGCGCAACGCGAAGGAGGCCGCTGATATCATCCACGAGCAGGCCGCCAAGGGGCACCGCGTGGAGTCCTATGTCGTGGAAATGACCAACGAGGCTTCGCTCAAAAAAGCCGTTGAGGACATTGTGGCCGCGCATGGCCAAATAGACGGAATCATAAACAACGCCGGTGGCAATGATGCGGTCGGACTTCGTCACAGCACGGCGGAATTCCTCGCCTCCCTCGAGAAAAACCTCATCCCCTGCTTCGCCCTCGTGCACCACGCACTCGACCACCTCATCGCCTCGCGCGGGTTCATCATCAACATCGGCTCGAAGTGCTCGGTCACCGGCCAGGGCGGCACCAGCGGATATGCCGCCAGCAAGGGCGCCATGAACGCCCTCACCCGCGAATGGGCGCTCGATCTTGCGAAATATGGCATCCGCGTGAATTGCCTCATTCCCGCCGAGGTCATCACGCCGCTCTACGAACGCTGGCTGGCCAAAGCCCCCGACGCCGGCGCCGCGCGGGAGCAACTCAACAAAACGATTCCCTTTGAGCGGCGCACGACCACGGTTCAGGAAATTGCAGATACCGTCGCCTTCCTCGCCTCGCCGAAATCCTCACACACCACCGGCCAGTTGGTTTATGTCGATGGCGGGTATGTGCACCTCGACCGTGCCTGCACCCAGGATACTTCCCATCTGAAATCGTCATGATCGACACACATATCCACCTCCTCGAGCCAGACCGCTTCACTTACGAGTGGACGAAAGATTTACCCGCCCTCTCTGGACGATTCGATCTCTCGGATTACCAAAACGCCTCGCGCGACTCCGGAATCCAAGCTGGGGTTTTTATGGAGGTCGATTGCGAACAATCCGCCGACGAGGCCCGCTATTTTTGCGCCCTTTCAGAACAGCCCGGCTCGCTCATCCAAGCCGTTGTGGCAGCGGCCCGGCCCGAGTCGCCGGATTTCGAGCAGAGCCTCGAGGCGATCGCCCATCCCCGCCTCACCGGCATTCGCCGCGTCCTCCACACCCAGCCCGACGAACTCTCCCAAACCTCCCGCTTCCGCGAAAATGTGAAACGCCTTGGCGGGTTCGGACTCACTTTCGATCTCTGCGTTCTCCAGCAGCAACTTCCGATCGCCTTGGAACTCGTGCGCGCCTGCCCCGGAACAATGTTCATCCTTGATCACTGCGGAGTGCCGGACATTGCCCACAACGCCGCGCCGCACGGGG
>JBMOIA010000329.1:0-1982 GCA_049317565.1 Terrimicrobiaceae bacterium
CGGCCGCCGTGCGCCGGCGCCCTTCCAGAACGGCATCGCGGACCGCCCCGCCGAGCGCGCACAATTTTTCGCGCAACAATTCCTCCACTCCCGCCATCACGCCGCCCCCGGGACCGTTTCGCCACGCAGCTCCAGCACGCGGCGCACGACCTCCTCGATGAGGTTGTTCGGGCAACTCGCGCCGGCCGTGATGCCGAAGGTCAGGTTTTCCTTTTGCGGCAGCCAGCCGCGCCCCACAGCCTCCTGCTTCGTATGGATGTCGAAATGCCGGATCGTGTCGGCCGATTCAATGCAGCCGGCATTCCTGATGAACCATGTCGGCAGTTTTTCCATGCCGATCTCGACGAGGTGTGTGGTGTTCGAGCTGTTGTAGCCGCCGACCACGATGAGCAGATCGAGCGATTCGTTGAGCAGTTTGAACAATGCATCCTGCCGGTCCTGCGTGGCCCCGCAGATCGTGTCGAAATACCGGAAATTCGCCGTGCTCCCGCCATCCCTCCCCGCCACCGCCGAGCGCAGCAGGTTTTGGATCGCCTCGGTCTCGCTGCGCAGCATGGTCGTCTGGTTCGCCACGCCGATCCTCTGCAAATGCTCCACCGGATCGAACCCCGGGCTCACCGCGCCATGGAATTTTTCCAGCAGCGCCGCCGCATCCCCGCCATGCCTTATGAAATCCGCCACGGCGCCCGCCTCCTCGAGGTTCAGCACGATCAAAAAATGCCCGAGCCCGTCGCCGCCCAATGCCCGTGAGGCTGTGGCGCGCGTCTCCTCGTGGGACGCCTTGCCATGGATGATCGAGGTCACGCGCTCGGTCGCATTTTGCCTCACCCGCTTCCACACGCTCATCACATCGCCACAGGTCGTGTCCACGATCCGGCAGCCGCGCGCCTTCACCGCTTCGACTGTCGCCACCTCGGCCCCGAATGCCGGCACCACCACCACATCGTCGGCCTGCAGGGCATCGATCTCCGCATCCGCAGGGTGCGCCGCCAGGTATCGGATGCCCAGCGCCTCCATCTGCGCATTCACATCCGGGTTGTGGATAATTTCCCCGAGCAAAAAAATCCTCTGCCCCGCAAAAACCTTCCCCGCGGCATAGGCGAGGTCGATCGCCCGTTCGACGCCATAGCAAAACCCGAATTCTTTCGCGAGCCGCACCGTCGTCCGCCCCGCCTGCAAAACTCCACCCTGCGCACGGATCCTCTCGACGAGTTCGCTCCGGTAGTGGCTCTCCACCTGCGCTTGGACATGCGCCATCACATCGGGGGTCCTGATGTTGATGCGTGCCTGCGCTGCCATTTCGCTGGAAGAATGCCCCAACCGCCCGCCCGATCAACCGGTTTCGCCCCGCCGCCGGTGGCGAACGATGCGGTAGCCTTCGCCGCTCCCGATTTCCTCGCCTTCGCCAAAAAGGTGCCCGAACTCCGGAAAAAACGCGTCCCCTTCCACATCGGCGTCCACCAGAGTCAGGAGCAACTCCGAGCAACGCGGCAACAGCACTTCATAAATTTCCGCCCCGCCGATTACGAACAACTCCCGCCCGCCGCCGGGTTCGGGGATTTCCTCCAGCGAGCGCAGCACCCGCGCCCCGGCGATTTCGCCCGCCGTGCGCGAGACCACCCAATTCTCCCGCCCCGTAAGCGGCTTCCCGAGCGAGTCCCAGGTCTTTCGTCCCATCAGCACCACATGGCCGAGCGTCGTGGCTTTGAAAAATTTCAGGTCCCCCGGCAGGTGCCATGGGATTTTTCCGCCCGCGCCGATCACCCTCTTCGGCGAGATGGCGGCGATCGCGATCATACCGAGATCGGCGCCTTGATCGCCGGGTGCGGGTCGTAGCCCTCGAGCGTGAAATCCCCGTAAACGAAATCCTCGAGCCGCCGCCGTTCGGGATTCAGCACCATGCGCGGCAGCGGGCGGAAATCCCTCTCCAGCTGCAGCCGCGCCTGGTCCACATGGTTCGCGTAAAGGTGCAGGTCGCCGAA
>JBMOIA010000330.1:0-1944 GCA_049317565.1 Terrimicrobiaceae bacterium
AAGCGAGAACGCCTTGTTGAGATTCAAAAGTCCAGGAAACCACATAATTTGGTATCAGTCACTTCAAGCAACCTTCTCGTGTGAATGTCGGTTAGGTGGCGGAGAAGGCTTTGATCCAACTGCTGTCGGGGGACACAAACGGAAATTCCTCCCCGGTGCGTTCTTTTTGTATGGGCTGGAAATTGTGCAGCGTGGCGGACTCGTAGCCGGAATCGCGGAGGAGTGCGGCGATCGATTCGTCGGAATAGAAGGTGACAGACTCCAAATTCACTGTGCCTTGGATTTTTTTGAAGGCGCTGAGCAGGTGGGGGCGGGTCGCTTCGTTCACGGATTCGGGCTTCAAGCCGAACTCGCCGACAACGGCGGCTTGAATCCCCGAGAAGTAGGCCAAGATGTTCCGGAGCGCGGCGGGGGCGAGGTAGTAGATGATTCCTTCCAACACCGCGATCGCGGGTTCCCCTTTGCGGAATCCGGCACCGGCCAGTGCGGCGTCCAGTTTTTCGATGTCCGTGATGTCGCACTCGCAGAACGAAATGTTGGAGGCCCGGGAGCCGAGGAGTTTCCGCTTTTCGTGCATGTTGTGGATATCCACATCGAACACCGCGCTTGAGGGAAAGAGGCTGGCGATTTCCGCCGACAAGGGAGCGAGTCCGGCTGCCAGGATGACGACCTGTCCGCTCCGGTTCTCGCGATGGAGCCTTTCGAGAAATGCGCAGACCGTTTTTTTCATGAAAAATTTCCGGCACGAAACCGTCTGGGTGTGCATGAAATTTTCCTCCTTGCTGAATTGTTCGAGCAGGGAGCGCCCCTCGCCGAGGTCCAGGCCGCGCATGTATTCCGCGGCGAGCGGAGTCTGCCAGAGGGCGGGATCGGTCCAGTTCAACACCAGCGCCGATGTGGCTGAGATGCTTGTCTGCATGTGGGTGGATTGCGGGATGCCCCGCGTGCCGGGTCAGGCGCCGAGGAAGAGGCGGGCGGGGTTTTCGATGCAGTCCTTGACGCGGATGAGGAAGGTGACGGCCTCTTTGCCGTCCACGACGCGGTGGTCGTAGCTGAGGGCGAGATACATCATCGGGCGGATTTCGATTTTGCCGTCGATGGCGACGGGGCGTTCCTGGATTTTGTGCATGCCGAGGATGCCGCTTTGGGGAGGATTGAGGATGGGGGTGCTGAGGAGCGAGCCGTAAATGCCGCCATTGCTGATGGTGAAGACGCCGCCGGAGAGGTCGGAGAGGGCGATGCGGCCTTCGCGGGCTTTCACGGCGTAGTCGGCGAGGCTGCGTTCGATTTCGGGGAAGCCGAGGCGCTCGCAATCCCGGATGACTGGGACGACAAGGCCGCGGTCTGTGCCGACGGCGACGCCGATGTCGAAGGCGTTGTTGAGGATGAGGTCGTCGCCATCGATGCGGGAGTTGATGGCGGGGATGGCCTGGAGGGCGTCCACGACGGCTTTGATGAAGAAGCCCATGAAGCCGAGTTTGACGCCGTGGCGCTTGGTGAATTCCTCCTGCATTTCCTTGCGGAGCGTGATGATGGAGGACATGTCGCACTCGTTGAAGGTGGTGAGGATGGCGGCGGTGTGCTGCGCCATGACGAGTTGCGTGGCGATCTTGCGGCGGAGGGGGGAAAGTTTTTTGCGCGTGGCACGGCTGTCGCCCGGTGCGGAGACACTCCCGGTGGGAAGCTTTGGCGGAGTGGCGGGCTGCGGAGCCGCTGCAGAGGCGGGCGCCGGGGCGGGTGTTGGTTTTTCGGCGGTTTTTTTCGGGGCGGGTTCGGCTTTCGCAGCCGGGGCGGGTTTTTCGGTTGCTGGCGCGGCGGGGGCGCCGGCTGCGGCGTGTTCGATCTCGGCGACGACCTGCCCGATTTTGACTTCGTCGCCCTCGGCGACCTTCGTGTGGACGATGCCGGTGGCGGGGGCGTTGACCTCCTGCGAGACCTTGTCGG
>JBMOIA010000331.1:0-1940 GCA_049317565.1 Terrimicrobiaceae bacterium
TTGAGGGAGCTGACGCTGGAGAGGATGCCGGCGATCATCGAGTAGGCGACGATGCCGACAAACAATGCCACGAGGAGGATGATGGCGGGCTGGACGAGTGTGGTGAGGTGGCCGATGCGGGAAGTGAGTTCCTTGTCGTAGCGGCGGGCGGCGCGTTCGAGGGAACTCGCGATGTCGCCGGTCTGCTCGCCCACGGCGAGGATGTCCATCATCACGGGCGGGAAAAATCCCACGCGCCGCAGCGAGGTGGCGAGCCCTGTGCCTTCGCCGACGAGTTCGCCGACTTTGACGAGCAATCCGTTGAGAAAGACATTCGTCGAGGCGGCGGTCATGAGCTGGATGCCGTTCAGGAGGGCGACGCCGTTGGAGACAAGGGTGGAAAGGGTTTGGAGCATCTCGGCGTAGAATTTCGCGCGGAGGACCGGGCCGACGACGGGGACATCGAGAATGGCGCGGTCCCACCAGGCGCGGCCGGCGGGGGTTCGGACGGCGGCGCGGCCGCTCAGGACGAGCAGGCCGATGAAGGCGATGATCGCCCACCACCACTTGCCGCAGAATTCGCTGGTCCAAATCAGGGCAAGGGTGATCGTCGGGAGTTGCTGCCCGGTTTTTCCGAGGAGGGTCGAGAGTTGCGGGACGAGAAAAGTGAGGAAGACGAACATCAGGACGATCGCCGATGCGAACACGATGGACGGATAGAGCAGTGAGGAAACGACGCGGCGGCGGAGGTCGTCGATGAGGGCGAGATAAGCGCACTGGCGCTTGAGGATTTGCGGGAGCGCGCCGGACGCCTCGCCCGCGGCGGCGAGGTTGCAGTAGAGGGGGTCGAACGAATTGCCGCATTCCTGCAGGGCGGAGGAGAACCGCACGCCGTCGCGAACGCGGCTGCGGAGGTGCGCGGCCACGGGCTGGATGCCGGATTTTTCCTGGCGCTGCTCGATGACTTTGAGCGCCCCTTCGAGCTTGAGGCCTGCTTCGAGGAGTTCGGCCAGTTCCTCGGTGAAGGAGAGGAGTTGGGGGTTGCCGAGTTTCGGGAGAGGTTCGTTCCCGGCGCGCTTTTGCTCCGCTGCGGCCCCGTCCGTCCCTGTGACCGATGTGGGCTGGAGCCCGCGCTCACGAAGCATGCGGTAGGCCTCGCCGCGAGAATTGGCGGTGAGTTTTCCCGAGGCGGTGGTGCCGCCGGCGTCGGCTGCGGTGTAGGTAAACTCCGGCATCCGGCGGTTATTCGTCGAGGACCTCGAGGTCGGTGGCGGTGACGCGGAGAACCTCCTCGATCGATGTCACGCCTTGGGCGACCTTTTGCCATCCGGCTTTGCGGAGCGGAATCATTCCCTCGCGCATGGCGACTTCCTTGAGTTCGCTCGGAGGGCTTCGGCGCTGGATCATTTCCTGCAGGCGGGTGCTCATCATGCAGATTTCGTAAATGGCGGTGCGGCCCGCGTAGCCGCTGTTGCGGCAATGTTCGCAACCCACCGGGCGCCGGATCAACGGGGCGGATTCGATCGGAAAGCCAATCTTTTCGAGCTCCTCCGGTTTGTAGTGGTTCGACGCCGAGCAGTGTGTGCAAAGGCGGCGGACGAGGCGCTGGGCGATGAAGGCGCGCACCGAGGAACCGACAAGGAACGGTTCGATACCCATGTCGAGGAGCCGGGTGATGCCGCCCACGGCGTCGTTCGTGTGGAGCGTGCTGAACACCAAGTGGCCCGTGAGCGCGGCGCGGATGGCGATTTCGGCGGTTTCCATGTCGCGCATTTCGCCGACCATGATGACATTCGGATCGCCGCGCAGGATGCTGCGGAGGGCTGCGGCGAAAGTGAGATCGATCTCGGGTTTCACCGCGATCTGGATGATGCCGTCGAGTTTGTGTTCGACGGGGTCCTCGATCGTGACGATGCGGCGCTCCTTGATGTTGAGCGAGCTGAGGAATGTGTAGAGCGAGG
>JBMOIA010000332.1:0-1936 GCA_049317565.1 Terrimicrobiaceae bacterium
CTTTCAGCGGGGCGGGCACTTCGGATTCTTGGGCGAAGCGCTTCCATTGCCTCGTGGCGGCCGCAACGGCGTTGAGGGTTTCCTTGTATTCCCCGGCTGACAAACCGGCCTCGCGGCAGAGGGTTTCCATGGTTTTGGTATTCGGCCACACCTCGCCGGCGATGGTCATGCCGCGGTGCAGCATGCCGTGGGAAAAGGTCAGGTCAAAGGCCGGAGTGAGGCTCCAGGTGCGGGTGGATTCGTCAAATTGAAAGGCATGATTCTTGCCGTGGTCGTCGAGATTCGAGGCGAGGACATTGAAAACCATCCGCCGCGCCGCTTCCCGGATGTCCTCCACCGGAGCGCGAAGTTGGATGGCGATGCGAAAGAGGTCGCGGTAATCAAGCGCATCCGCGGGCTTGTGCAGAAGCCCTGCGGCGGAGTGGAAATGCACACGCCGCAGCGGGTCGCCCTCCGCAAGATCGAAACGCCTCACAAACAAATGTGCCCGCGCCGAGCCGGGTGATTCCTCGATCAACCGGGTTTCCGCCACATGCACACCGGCGTGGCGCGCCATCTCGGTGATCGCATGTTCGCACCGCGCTGCCGCACCATCTTGGGAAAGATCGAGCTTGAGAATGCCCGGAAGCCCGCCATCCGCCTCCGGCTCTCCCACGCGCAGGCTCCCGTCGGGATACAGCAACACGAGCGCCTTCGGCATCGCACCACCCGCCGTGCCGCCGCGGGCCAGCAGAGGCAAAATCTCGCAAGGCTCGCCGCGTTCGATCTCCAGCGCCCCCTTGGCAAGCGCCGCCGCGCTGATTTTTTCCAACCTCGGATTGTCCCCCTCCATCGGCGGTTCGAAAAAAATCGCCCCCAGCCCGCGCCTGCCGCGCCAGGCCAGCAACGACATCGCCGTCGGCTCGCCCCATTTGTTTCTGGCGAACTCCGCTTGCGCCACCCGGCGACCCCACGCATCTGGCAAGCAATCCGCCAGCAACCCCGGCAAACCCTCCACGCCCTTGGCTCCGTTGAAGGCCACATCGTGGAAGGGCAGGCTCAGCGGCGAGAGATTCAGGCCGCGCTCGATCCACTCCGGATCATAGGCAAAATACAGCGGCCCCCGGTGCACCAGATGCCCGATCGTCGTGCCATCCCACCACAGAACCTTCAGCCGCTTTTCCATTCAGCCCTTCCTCCTCTGTTTCGAAGCGTGTTTGCGCTCCGGGCGGAGCAGGTCTTTGAGCCGCAGCTCCGGCTCCGTTTCGGGAACCAATTCCCCCAAGGCCTCCGCCAGGCCGAGCACTCCCAGCGCCCGCGCCACATGGCGAAACTCCACCGTCCCCTCGCCCTGCTCGATCTTCCGGTAGGTGGGCACGGACACCCCCACGACCCCAGCCACATACTCCTGCGACAAATTCCGCCGCAAGCGCAGTGCCTTCACACGGATTCCAAATTTCTCCAACGCCTCGAAATCCCCTAAAACAGAAAACATAATTTCTAAAGAAACAAAATTATTAAATTTATGCAAAATTAAATTTGCAAAGATTTACTAAAAAACGGAGAGCCCGTTTTGCGCGGGTTCACGCTCTCGAAATTCGCACTCCTCCGGATGCCCAGCAACAAGAGCTTCTTCCGCGTCCATGCGCTGGGCGCGCAGTAGCGACGGCTTCCGCCGGGGATCACGGACGTCACGGAGGCCGTCCCTCCCAGGGGTCGGGCGCGCGGCGCCCGATACAAAATGTGGTGCGTGGATTTTCCCTGTGCGCGGGTGGTTATTTTTTTTCGGGAACTGGGATGATTTGTGGCGGGATGGTGCGGAGGTAGATGAGGTCGGCGCCGGCTTGGCGGGCGTCGGCTTGGTGGCCGGGGCCGAGGGTGAGGATGTTTTCGAGGAGTTTCAATTTTTCGCGGTAGGGGAGGCCGTGGCTCCAGAGGTGGCCTTCGTAGCCGCAGA
>JBMOIA010000333.1:0-1925 GCA_049317565.1 Terrimicrobiaceae bacterium
GAGGACTCTGCTTAAGGTGGGTCAGGTTCCGGTGGTCTGGCTTGTGGTTTATTTCTTGAATAACTCGCTGTGACTTCCGGTGCGTTCCAGATAGAGCGACTCCCCATCTATCCTGTAAATCAACAACCAATCGGGCTCGATATGGCAGTCCCTCGATCCCTTCAGTGGACCAATCAGAGCGTGATCACGATGCCGTGGTTCGAGAGGCTTTCCTTCGGCGATACACCGCACAATCTCTTTGAGTTTCTCAATCTGTTTGCCTTGCTTTTTGAGCTTCTTGAAATCTTTTCTGAATTGGCTGGTTTCGTAGATCGCCTTCATGCATCCCAGCTTGCGAAAAGCGCATCGACAGATGCATGTTTACGGAGCTTGTGTCCGCTGCGGGAATCTTTCATCGCTCGCCGAGTGGCGGAATTTGGAATGACGACATCAAACGGAAGTCCATTTCGCAGGGTAATCTGGGTGTAAAACATCCGAATTGCCTCGGTGGGACTCAATCCAAGTTGGTTGAGTATCGACTCGGCCCGCTCCTTGATATCGGGGCTAATGCGACTATGGACTGCGGCAGTTTTCATGCGATAACGATGTTGCATTTGCAACACGGTGTCAATTTATTTGGGTTCTAGGACTGGCCGCATACTTCCTCAAAGTAAGGGGCAGTTGTCGGCTGCGGGGGGGGCTGACGCCTCCATGTCACAGATTTCCTGCACCCGCCACGGCGAGGGTCCAAACATTCGTTACCGGCAGAGGCTTAATCTCGGGATGGCGCTGCGCCGTCATGCGGGCGGCGGTCTATTGCTGCGCCAACGGCTTTATTCACGAAGGACTCTCTGAGTCCGCCTGAGGCGGCACCTCAGCCGCCGACAATCTTTTCAATTTCCGGAAGGACCTTGGTGGGCGATTTCCATTCATTTCCGGGGTTCGCCGTGAGCGCCTGGCCGTCTTCGCCTATGAGCACGAGGTAGGGAATGCCGCTGGACGCATATTTGCGAAAAACCTCGGCGTCCACCTTGTCGAACGCCGCCAGCGCCCAAGGCATGCCGGTTTCCTTCACATAGGCCTGCATCGCCGCCTTGCTCTCGTCGCCGCTCACGAAGACCAATTCGAATTCCGGGTGCTTGGCTTTGAATTCCTTATACCACTCCACCAGCTTCGGCGTGAACAAGCGGCACGGCGGGCACCAATGCGCCGAGAAATACAACGCCACGAACTTGGGCGCGGGACCGTCCACCGGACCGTCGAGGTCGCCTTTGATTTCGTCGAAATAACTGGCGCGGGCGGTGGAGAGAACGGCGGCGAGGGCAACAAGGAGGAGGATGTTTTTTTTCATGTTGTGTGATCGTTTGCGACGACTGCGAGTCCCTTCCAATCACCCCGCTTTGGCAAGGAAAATCCCGCCCGGCACGCATCAGGTATTGCACTACCGCCCGCCCATCTGTTTGAAAACTGGGGATGAGCACACCCTTCGATACGCTCCGCACCTTCGACCTCGGCGGCGGAAAAACCGGCCAACTCCATTCGCTTCCCGCCCTCGAGCAGGCAGGCATCGGCAAGGTTTCAAAGCTCCCTGTCAGCATCCGCATCGTCCTCGAATCTGTTCTGCGCAACTGCGACGGAAAAAAAGTCCAGGCCCGCGATGTCGAGACGCTCGCGAATTGGAATGCGAAGGCTCCCGCGCCAGAGGAAATTCCCTTCGTCGTTGCCCGCATTGTGCTGCAGGACTTCACCGGCGTGCCGCTCTTGGTGGACCTCGCCGCGATGCGCAGTGCGGTGAAGGGGCTCGGCTCGAATCCCGCAATTATCGAGCCGCTTGTGCCGGTCGATCTCGTGGTGGACCACTCGGTGCAGGTGGATTTTTACGGTTCCGCGCAGGCGCTTCAGCTCAACCTCGACATGGAATTCAAGCGCAACCGCGAGCGCTACCA
>JBMOIA010000334.1:0-1915 GCA_049317565.1 Terrimicrobiaceae bacterium
TCGAAGACCTTGATGAACTCGTTGCCGATGATCTTGCGCTTGCGCTCGGGGTCGGTGACGCCTTTGAGTTTTTTGAGGAACTGCGCGGAGGCGTCCACCGTTTTCATGCGGATGCGGAACTCGCGGGCGAAGAGTTTTTCAACAGCGGCGGCTTCGTTCGCGCGGAGGAGTCCGTTGTTGACGAAGATGCAGGTGAGTTGGTCGCCGAGGGCCTTGTGGAGCAGGACGGCGGCCACGGAGGAATCCACGCCGCCGCTGAGGCCGAGGATCACACGGCCGTCGCCGACCTGCTCGCGGATTTCGCGGCAAGTGCGGTCGATGAACGATTCCATGGTCCAGTTCGAGCGGCAGCCGCAGATGCGGTGGACGAAATTGGCGAGGATTTCCTTCCCGCGCGGGGTGTGGACGACCTCGGGGTGGAATTGGAGGCCGTAGATGTGGCGTTTGGTGTCGCCGATGACGGCGTGGGGGGAGTTCTCGGTTTTTCCGAGGGCGCGGAAACCGGGCGGGAGTTTGGTGATCTTGTCGCCGTGGCTGTTCCAGACTTCGAGCGTGGCGGGGAGCTTGTGGAAGAGGGCGCATTTCGGATCGCCTTTGAGTTTTCCGGGACCGTATTCGCGGGCAGCGGAGCGCTCGACCTTGCCGCCGAGGCCGTGCGCGATGAGTTGCATGCCGTAGCAGATGCCGAGCACGGGAACGCCGAGCGTGTAGATTTTTTTGTCCACCTGCGGCGCCTTCGGCGCATAAACACTGGCTGGGCCGCCGGAGAGGATGATGCCGGCAGGCGCCAGTTTTTTGATCTCCGCGGCCGAAGTGCGGAACGGGAGAATTTCCGAATACACACGGCACTCGCGCACGCGGCGAGCGATCACCTGGGTGTATTGCGAACCGAAATCGAGGATGAGGATTTTGTCCCCGGCCGAGGAGGCAGGCATCGGGCGGGTCTTAATCGTATTCGGGACCGAAGTCGTCGCGGAGCGGATCATTGGGAACGATCTGCCCGCCGCCTTGGATGCCGCGCTGGAATTGCTGACCGACTTCCTCGACCGATCCCTCGGTCACTGCACAACCGGACAAGCCGATCGAAACCAAACCCGCCAAAAAAAAGAACACGCGTTTCATGCGACAACAGGATAAATATTCACCGCTGCATGGCAAACACGATTCCTCCCGGCCTGCTCCTCGATTTTTACCGGCGGGGGCTTTTTCCTATGGCCATCAGTGGCGAATTGCGCCTGTTCTCGCCCGACCCCCGCGGCATCCTGCCCCTTGACGGCTTCCGCATCCCCCACGGCTCGCGCAAAACCATCCGCGACCCCGCCTGGGACTTGCGTGTGGACACGGCGTTCGCCGAAACCCTGCACGGCTGCGCGGGGCGTGAGGACACCTGGATCGACGGCACGATTTTCCGCTCCTACCTCGAACTCCACCGGGAAGGCCACGCCCATTCGATCGAGGCGTGGCGTGAAGGGCGGCTCGCCGGCGGGCTCTACGGGGTCCGCATCGGCGGCGCATTTTTCGGCGAGTCGATGTTCAGCCTCGAGCCCGGCGCCTCGAAGGCCGCCCTCAACCACCTCGTCGGAATCCTCAAAAAAAGCGGCTTCCTGCTTTTGGACATCCAATGGGTGACGCAACACCTCGAAAAATTCGGCGCCGTGCAAATCCCCCGCGCCGAATACCTCGACCTCCTCGAATCCGCCTGCAACACTCCCGCCGTTTGGAACCCCGCCGGAGTTGCAGCCGCTCCGCCCCGCGCGGTAGTCTCCGCCCAGTGACCGCACCCGAGCCCAAATCCCAGCACGACGAGCCCATCGACGCCGCGTTCGAGATTTCCCTGCGCCCGCCGCTCTTCCAGGAATTCGCCGGCCAGGAAAAAACCGTCGAGCGTCTCCAAGTGATGGTGGACGCCGCCAAG
>JBMOIA010000335.1:0-1902 GCA_049317565.1 Terrimicrobiaceae bacterium
TGGGCGCGTTCCTGTGGCTCATCCTGCCCGGCTACCGCCGCCTCGCAAGGGAAAATCTGCGGATCGCCTTCGAGGGTGAAATGGAGCCGGAGGAAATCCGCAAACTCGTTTTTAAACACTTCACCACCCTCGGAGCCAACGCCCTCAGTGCCGTCAAAATTCCCATGCTCTCGCAGGAGGAAATCGCCTGGGTCGCCACGGTGGAAAATCTTGGCACACTCCGCAAGGCCATCGCCGCCGGCCGTCCGGTCGTTCTGGCCATCAATCACATCGGGAATTGGGAACTCTACGCGCAGCTCGTGTTCCAAGTGCCCGAGGCGCGGTTCGGGACGATTTACCAGGCGCTCCACAACAAACTCATCGACGACCTCGTGAACCGCGATCGCCGCCGCCTCGGCGTCGAGACCTTCGATCGCAAGCAAGGCTTCCAATCCGCCATCTCGCTCCTGCGCGAGCCCGGCATCCTCGGCGTTCTTGTGGACCAACACTCTGGCGACGGAGGTGTTTGGATGCCGTTCTTTGGTCGCGTCTGCTCGACCTCGCCGCTGGCCGCCACACTCGCTTTGCGAACCGATGCCGCGGTGATCCCAGCCGCCATTTACACTTCGGGATTTGCAAAGTGGCGCGTTGTGGTCGGCAAGGAAATCCGCTGGCGCGCCGACCGCCCCGACCAGCTCACCCTCGACATCAACAAGGCGCTCGAGCAGCAAATCCGCGAGTCACCCGCAGATTGGTTTTGGGTCCACAACCGCTGGAAAATCCCGCGCCCGTTCCTCATCTCCGGTGCCAAGCGCGGCATCCACATTCCGCCGAAGGATCCGCCACCCGCGCCTTTCCGCATCATCGTGAGGTCCCCGAACTGGCTTGGGGACGCCATCATGTCGGTGCCCGCCGCCCGCGCCTTCAAGCTCGGCCGACCAGATGCGCGCCTGGCTGTTCTCGCGCCGGAAAAACTCGCCGGGTTTTGGCGCACCGTTTCCGAAGTGGATGAAGTCGTGGCGATCGAACCGGACGAGTCGGTTTTTTCCGTCGCACAAAAAATCCACGACCGCTTCGATGCCGCGGTTCTTTTTCCGAATTCCCTGCGTGCCGCGCTCGAGGTTCGCATCGCCCGCATCCGCCGCCGTGTCGGTTACGGCGGTCACCATCGCCGCTGGTTGCTCGACCACATCGTCCGGCCGCCAAAGGAATCGAAACGCGGCCCGGTCCATCAAACTTTGGCGTATTGGAATATCGCCGCCCATTGCGGGGCGCGCGAGATGCCGGAGGTGAAGCCGCTCTGGAAGCCGAACCGCCGCGAGCGCGTTATCGGAATTTGCCCCGGCGCCGAATATGGTCCTGCCAAGCGCTGGCCGGCCTACAAATACGCGAAGCTCGTGGACGAAGTCGGCTCGCGCATCGATTGCCAATGGGTCGTCCTTGGCACCAAGGCCGACAAGCCCCTCGCCGCCGAAATCGCCCGCGGGAATTCCAAGGTCACCGACCTCGCCGGAAAAACCACGCTCGAGGAATTGATCGAACTCCTCTCTCGCATCACCGGCCTCGTGACCAACGACACCGGCACCATGCACCTCGCCGATTATGTCGGCACGCCGCTCGTGGCGATCTTCGGGTCCACCGAACCCGACCTCACCGGTCCCCGCGGGCCGCGCAGCACGGTCATTCGCCACAAGGTCGAGTGCAGCCCCTGCTTCCTGCGCGAATGCCCGATCGATTTCCGCTGCATGCTCGAACTCCCAATGGAGCGTGTCGTCGATGCCGTTCTCAAACTCCTCAAATGACATGAATCCGCCCGGTGCCGAACCCCTCGAAATCGAAAGGAAATTCCTCGTCGCCAGCGACGACTGGCGCGCTCTGGCCGAAACCCCGCCCCGCCGCATCGCACAGGGATACCTTTTCTCC
>JBMOIA010000336.1:0-1897 GCA_049317565.1 Terrimicrobiaceae bacterium
GTGGGGATGCGGAAGCGTTCGGCGAGGAGTTCGCCGGTGTCTGTGTTGACGGGAGCGCCTTTGATGCCGGTGCCGCCGATGTCGATGCCAAGGATGTTCATGGGTGGATGGGGATTTTCTCGCGCGGGGGGTGGCGCGGCGTCAAGGCGCAAGGGCGAAGGCGGTGCTGGATGTGGCGGGGCGGCACGGGTAGGTTGGGGGAAATGTCGAAGGTGGTGCGCAGGAGATTTTATCGGCTGAAGAGGTTTTGGCTCGGGCTGGTTTTGGCGGCGGGGGCGGTGTGGGTGCTGCAGGGGCCGGTGCTTTCCAGCGTGGTGGATTTTGCGCTCGAGGTGGTATGCGCCCGGAGCGGGTATGATTTTTCTGCGAAGAAAGTGGAGGCGGGACTGTGGAGGCCGCTGGTGGTGGAGGGGCTCGGGATTTCGTCGAGGGGACGCGGTGCGCGCGAGGTGGCGGCGGCGGAGCGGGTGGAAATCCAATGGCGCGGGGCGGGCGGAATTTTCTCGGGGAGGTTCGTGGAGGCGGTGGCCGTGGAGGGTTTGGCGGTGTCGGTGGATTTGCGGCCGGACCCGTGGCGAACGGCTTCGCAAGCGGATGGCGGGGCGACTGCAGCGCTGGGGAAAGTTTTGGGAATCGGCGGCGGAGCGCCAGACAGGATTCGGATTTCGGAAGCGCGGGCGGAGGTGGTCTCATCCGACTCGCGGTGGGTTTTGGATGGCGTCGAGGTGGATTTGGACTCGGTGCGCGGCGGGGAGGTAGGTGTGGAAAGCTTGGCGCTGCAGGCGGGAGGATTCGGCAAAGTGCTGGGACCGCTGC
Source organism: Terrimicrobiaceae bacterium (assembly GCA_049317565.1). Lineage (GTDB taxonomy): Bacteria > Verrucomicrobiota > Verrucomicrobiia > Chthoniobacterales > Terrimicrobiaceae > UBA967. The sequence goes on from JBMOIA010000336.1 coordinate 817, forward strand.
GGGCGGCTGCGACTTGGAAGGATGGGGCTCTCGGGCTCTCGGGCTTGGAGTTTTTTCCGGGCATTTCGTTGAGGGAGGCGACCGTGTTTTTCGGGGCGGATGGCATTTCGTCATCGCTCGTTGCGGCGATTTTTGGCGGTTCGTTGCGGGGCGATGTGAGGCTGCACGGCGAGGGCGGGCGGCGCCTATGGGATGTGGCGCTGGTGGGCTCGGGCATCGGGCTGGGCGGTTTTCCGGCGCTGTTGGATTGGCGCGGGAAGGCCGATGGCAGGCTTGCGGAGGGGCGCTTCACCTTTCGCGGCGAGGCGGGGCGTCCGGCGGATGCGGAGGCGTCGCTGCGTATTTTGGCGAGTGGTTTCCGGTGGAACGAGCGCGGGTGGGAATCGCTGGAAATCGCGGCGAGCCTGATCCACCGGCGGTTGTTGATTTCGAATTTCGATTTCCGGCAGGGGGAAAATTCGGTGGCGATGAACGGCGAGGTATCGGTGGCGGAAGGGTGGGGGAGGATTGCGGAGGCTCCGTTCCTTTGGAATTTGCGGGCGGATGTGCGGGAGCCCGAGTCGCTGGCGGGGCTGCTCGGCGTGCCGGTGGGCGGGCAGGGCGGCAGCCTCTCGGCTCGCGGCAGTGTGAGCGGGCGGGCGGGGTCGTTGGATGGATTCGCAAAGCTCGAGGCGGCTGGTGTGGTGGTGGATGGCGTGCCGCTCGAGAAAGCGCGGGCGGAGGTTTTATTCAAAAGGACGCAAGCGGAACTGGTGGTGTGTGAACTCAAATCCGGCAAGGACCGGCTGGAGGCGGGCGGCACGGTGGGACTCGCGAAGCCGCATGGCTACTCGGCGAAGGTGTCGATGTCGGTGCGCGATGCGGAGAGGTATTTCGAACTTGCGAGCCGTGAGGGCATGGGCGGGGCGGCATCGCTAAACTGGCGCGGTAGCGGGACGGTGGATTCGCACTACGGGGCGTTCGAGGCTGATGTGGAGCGGTTCGTTTCGCCTTTGACGCCGGCGGGGTTGACCGGGCGGATCGAGGCGACCTACTCGCCGGAGAATGTGTATTTCCCGAAGATCGAGCTGCGGAATGGCGG
>JBMOIA010000337.1:0-1889 GCA_049317565.1 Terrimicrobiaceae bacterium
CGGATTCGTGGGCGAAGTAGCGGCTTTGGATTTCGAAGACGACTTCCTGGACTTTGCGTTCGAAGAGGAGGCCGGCGGCGTCGAAGAGGAAAATGGCGCGGGAGACATCGGCGGCGCGGCGGCCGAAGTCGAGGAGGAGGTATTCGAGCGAGAGGACAGCGGTGTTTTGGCGGCGGGTGAAGTAGTCCGGCGCGGCGGTGGCGGGGGTATACCATTGGTCCCAACCGGTGCGGAACCCGGCGGAGAGCCGTGGGTAGTAGGGGGCGCGTTCCTCGCCGATGGTGGCGCGGGCGGCTTCGGCGCGGGCGAAGGCGGCGCGGGTGGAGGGATTCAGGGCGAGGCCGAGTTCGACAAGCGAGCCGAGGTCGTAGGATTTCGAGGGGTTGAATTTGTTTGGAGGTTTTTCGGAGGCCAGGGCCGGGAGTGACGCGAGGAGCAACACGGCGAGGATTCGCGTTGTCAGGGTGCGACGGGTGCGGCTAAGTGGGGGCGTGTTCTCCACCATGACAGGAATGCCCGCGATGCTCGCCGTGTTCAAGTCCGCTGGCGATCCGCTGATGAATGTGGCGGGTGCCTATTTTCCGGCGTGGCTGGCGTGCATGATCGCGGGGGCGCTGGGGACCTGGCTGGCCGGGGCGTGGTGCTCGAGGAAGGGGTGGGGGATTTTGTTCCGTCCGGCGGCGCTGATGGTGCCGGGAATTTTCATCGGGCTGACCTGTGCACTGTGGCTGGTTTTTTTCGCGGCGCGATGAGCGGGGAACCGGCGAAATCGGGTGCGGGGTCGAAGTTGGTGAGGGCTTTGATTTTGGCGGTAGCGGCGTTTTGTGCTTGGGGTGTGGCGAGGAACCTCGAGGTTTTTCCCAGGACCGAGGATGCGGAGGTGCGGGCGAATGTGGCCGGCGTGGCGCCGCAGGTGGGCGGCTCGATCACGAAAATCCATGTGGTGGACAACCAGCGGGTGGCTCGCGGGGATTTGCTTTTTGAGTTGGATGCGCGGCCATATGAGGCCGAGGTGGCGCGGGCGCGGGCCCAGCTCGAACTCGTGCGGCTCGAGGTCCAGGCGTTGCGGGACGACATCCGCGAGAGCGAGGCTTCGCTGGCCGACAGGAAGGCTCGGGCGGATTATCTCTCGGCGCACTACGACCGGCTGAAGCCCATGCTGAGCGGGAATTTCGCCTCGGCGGACCGGGTGCAACGGGCGGAGACCGATGCCGAGGCGGCGCGGGCTCTCGTGCGCGAGGGTGAGGCGGCGCTGGCTGCGGCGAAGAACAGGCTGGGGGAATTCGAGGGGAAAAACACGAGGATCGAAGCGGCGGAGGCGACCCTGCGGGATGCGGAGCTGCGGGTTTCGTATTGCCGGGTGTATGCGCCATGCGATGGCGAGGTGGTGGATCTGCAGATCGCGCCGGGGAGCTATGCGGCGGCCGGAGAGCAGGTTTTTTCGATCGTGGATTCCTCGGTGTGGTTCGTGCTCGCGAATTTCCGGGAGACGGATTTGCGCAGGATGAAGCCCGGGCAGGCGGCGCGGGTGTTTTTGATGACCGAGGACCGGCGGGTGTTCGACGGCATCGTGCAAGGGATTCCGAAGGCGGTTTACCCGCTCGGGGCGGCCTCCGAGGGCATGGTTGGTGGCGAGGGGGTTTTTGCGCGGGTGAGGCCGACATTCGATTTCATTCAGCTGGCGCAGCGGTTTCCCGTGCGGATCGTGATGGAGGGGACGGGCGACTTTCGCATCGGCGGGCGTGCGGCGGTGGTGGTGGATACGCGGGGCGAAGCGGATGGCGAAAAATTGCGGGAGCTGCAGCGAGTGGAGAAAGAGGGGTTCGTTCCGCCTCTTGCGCAATGAGCGCGGCGGCCGCGGGAGGATTGCGGCAGGGGCTGGCCGTGGC
>JBMOIA010000338.1:0-1880 GCA_049317565.1 Terrimicrobiaceae bacterium
CAAACCCGCGTCGGCACCAATGCCGCGAACGCCGCCCGCACAGCCAACAATTTCCTCCAATTCCTCGACAATCTGTTCGCGGAATCGGGCTCCAGCACCGGCCTTCAGTCGGTCGTGCAAACCCAGCAGGCCCTGCACGGCACCTCGCTCCTCCGCGCCTCCGATCCCGAGCCCCTGCGGCTCTACGCCTCGGGCGGATCGATCACCGGCCTCGAACTCTTCTCCGGAAAATTCGCCCGCATCGCCGCATCGCAAGACATCTCGGACATCGCCCTCTATCTTCAAAACACCCGCGCCTCCGACATGACCATCGTCTCCTCGGGCCGTGACATCATTCCCTACAACGCCAACACGCCAGCCCGCGCCACCAGCCGCTCCGCCGGGAACATGGTCTCCGGCGGCAAAGCACCTCTCGCCGGAGACATTCAGATCAACGGACCCGGCACCCTCGCCGTCCTTGCAGGCCGCAACCTCGACCTCGGCCTCGGGGAGAACAACCCCGACGGCACAGGCGTCGGCCTCACCAGCATCGGCAACGCGCGCAATCCGAACCTCCCATTCCAAGGTGCCGACATCATCGCCGCGGCGGGACTCGGGAATTTCGCCACTCTCCACATTGATCCGTTTGTCCAGAAGTTCATCAAAGGCGAAAAAGGCGCCACAAGGCTCTCCGAGGCTTCCTCGAAAAACAAAAACCTGCCTTCCAATCTCACGCCCGCGTCCTTCGACGCCCTGGATTCCGAAACCAAAACCCGCGTCGCCCTCGAGGTCTTCTACCTCGTCTTGCGCGACTCGGGCCGGGCGAAGTCCGAAGCCGGCGGCGAGCCTTACACGGAAGGCCTCGAGGCCATCGACCTCCTTTTTGGCGAATCGGAATACTCCGGCGACATCCTCACCCGGTCCCGCGACATCCGCACCCGCAGCGGCGGCGCGATCAGCCTGCTTGCCCCCGGCGGCTCGCTTGAACTCGCCACCAGCACCATCGGCTCGCCGCTCACCCCGCCCGGCATTGTCACCGAAGCCGGCGGCGCGATTTCCATCTTCGCCGATGGCGATGTGGATATCGGCATCTCGCGCATTTTCACTCTTCGTGGCGGCGACCAGATCATCTGGTCCTCCACAGGTGACATCGCCGCTGGCTCGTCCTCGAAAACCGTCCAATCCGCGCCACCCACGCGCGTCCTGATCGATCCCCAAAGCGCCGCGCTCAATGTGGACCTCGGCGGACTCGCCACCGGCGGCGGCATCGGCGTCCTCGCCTCTGTCGAAGGAGTCGAGCCGGGCGATGTGGACCTCATCGCCCCCGAGGGCGTGGTCGATGCAGGCGATGCCGGCATCCGCTCCACGGGCAACCTCAACATCGCCGCCGTGAAAGTCCTCAACGCCGACAACATCAGCACCGGCGGCATATCCGCTGGAGTTCCCACGGCACCGACTGCGGCTGCGCCGAACATTGCCGGCCTCACCTCGGGCTCCAACACAGTCGCTGCCGCCAACGCCGCCGCCCAAAGCGCCGCTGACCAAAACCGTCCAGCCGCCGATTCAGCATCCGAGCCACCCTCCCTCATCACCGTCGAGGTCCTCGGCTACGGCGGCGGCGAGGGGGACGAGGAATCCGAAGAAGGCTGAAATCCTTTCCATGAAAATCAAAACCCTGCTCCTCGCCGCCGCGCTGATCGCCACATTCCCGGCGGCCCGCGCCACAGAACTCCTCAACGCCTCCTACGATGTCACCCGCGAGTTCTACACCGACTACAACGCCCTCTTCGCCCGCCACTGGAAGGAAAAAACCGGCCAGGACATTCTCATCAACCAATCCCACGGCGGCTCCAGCAAACAAGCCCGCGCCATCCTCGACGGCCTCGACGCCGATGTCGCCA
>JBMOIA010000339.1:0-1860 GCA_049317565.1 Terrimicrobiaceae bacterium
GACCTCGGTGTGCATGAAGCGCATGTAGTCGCGGAAGGCGGTCTCGACCTGCATGGCGAGTTCGCGCGTGGGCTCAAGGATGAGGCAGCGGATGCGGGGCTCGTGGTGGTCGAGCTTCGAGAGGATGGGTAGGGCGAAGGCGGCGGTTTTTCCGGTGCCGGTCTGGGCGGAGGCGACGAGGTCGCGGCCGGCGAGAATGACCGGGGCTGCGCGGAGCTGGATGGGGGTGGGGTCGCAGTAGCCCATGCGCTGGGCGCCATGGAGGACGGTTTCGGAAAGTCCGAGCTGTTGGAATGACATGTCGCGGGAATATGTGGGGCTTCGCGGGGCGCGAGGCAACACATTGCGGGCCGAGGTGGTCGGCTACCAGGTGTAGTCCACGGTATAGGAAACCTTGTGTTCGGCGCCTGCTGGAACGGGGATTTTGAATTCGATTTCGTCCGAGGAGAGTTTTTCGAAGGGGTCGGAGTTTTTTGAAATTTCCCAATTCGCGCTGCGGTGGAGGTGTTCGCGAACGCGGATGGTGACGGGTTCCTTTTTGCGATTGCGGAGGGTGATTTGAAATTCCTCGGTGGTGCGGCGGTTGGCGTTGTCCACGCGGAAGAGCGTGCGTTTGCGCTCGCCGGCGAGGTCGAACGCGTCGCCGGTGCGGAGTTTGATGGTTTCATCGGCTGGCGTGTGGTCGATGAAGTTTTCTCCGGTGAATTCGAGTTGGTCGCCATCCGCACGGTAGAAGCGCACGCGGCCCTTCGGGAGCGGGATGCCGAGGTTGTTTTCCTTCGAGTTTTTGAATTCGCGGACGACGGCGATTTTCGTTTGGGTCTCGGCACCGAATTCCTCGCTGGCGGCGCGGAAGCGGGCGTCGGCCCCACCGTAGCGGGCAAGCGAGGCGCCGGCGGCGTCGAAAATGTAGAGGACCTCGGATTGGACACCCGAGGCGCGGGCGAACTCGACCTGTTTGGTCTCGCGGTCGCGGAGCGTGGTAGGGCGGGGGAGCGAGTAGAGGTGGAATTCGTCGAAGGCTTTTTCCGTAACGGTATCGGCTTCCGGCATCGCCATGGCGGCAACCATGCGGCGAGCCATGCCGGATTCCTGCGGCGGGGCGAATTTCGAGACATTGCCGGCCATGAGCTTGATGCGGGCGTCGTTGAAGTCGCGCCCGGAGGTGTTTTCCATGGTGATCCAACCGGTGAGGTCGATCGAATCCCCTTTCTCGGGGGAGACGAGGTTGTAGCTGGAGAGCCAGGAGAGGCCGCCGGTGATGTAGCCGAGTTCGGCATTTCCCTGGAGCGGTTCGGTCGCAGCGACTTTCCAAGCAAGCCTGGGTTTCAGGATGGTGTCGTCGCCGAGCGAGGGGAAAACCGGCTGGCCGGGCAGGCCAAAGGTGATTTTGCCGTCGGTTTCGATGACCGGTTCATTTCCGGTGCCGTAGCCTGAGCGGATGATTTTTGCGGTGATCGTGCGGTCCGGCTTCTGGGGTTCGCGCACGGTGAAGTCGATTGTGCGGCCTTCGAAAAGCGAGAGGAGGTAAGGCTGCGTGAGCGCGTCGTTGCGGTAGTTTTGTTCGAGGATGCGGAGCGGACGGCCGGAGGGGCCGCGCAGGACAACAGAGTCTGGTTCGAGGCGGAGGGTGGCACCTTCGTAAACAACTTCGTTGTCGCCGGTCTTGAGATCGAGAGGGACGGTGTCGCGGACGACGGCGAAATCCTGATTGTATATGGTGAGTCCAGGCGTGGCGAAGGCGGCGGTCGTGGCAACTAGCAGAAGTGCGAGCGGTTTGGTCATGTGGAAGGATTGGATCGGAGGAAAGGCTGGGGCAATCGGCAAGTTTGGGTGCGAATGTCAGGACAAGGGTAGGGG
>JBMOIA010000340.1:0-1855 GCA_049317565.1 Terrimicrobiaceae bacterium
GCGGCTGCGCCGCCTGAAATCACGGCGCCGACGGAGCGGCGCCCTCCACGGGAATTCAGCTCGACTTCACATTTCGACGGAATTTTTGGCGAGCCAGGCTGCGTAGTTGGACTCGGTGGATTCCCCGGCGGCGAGGGCGAGGGTTTCGAGGACGGCTTCTTCTTCGGTGGCTTCGAGGCTCCAACCGTTGGCGCCCAGAAAAACATAGGCGGCCATGAAGCCGATCCGTTTGTTTCCGTCGAGGAAGGGGTGGTTTTTCACCAGGCCGGTGGCGTAGGATGCAGCGAGTTCGAAGGGTGTCGGTTGGCCGTAGGCGAAGAGGTTTTTTGGTTTGTTGATCGCGGAATCCAACAATCCCTCGTCGCGAATTCCAGCCAAGCCGCCGAAGCGGTTCAGCAGTTCGCCTTGGATCGCAAGCACCACCTCGCGGGCGAGCCAATTCGGTTCGTTCACTTGGCGAGTTCCCGGAGGGCGTTGCGGTATTTTTTCATGCCTTTATCGGCGATTTCCATGAATTCCTTGAAGCCCGGGCGCTCGGGGGTGATGCGCAGGGAGCATTCGGGCGACTCGGTGAGGTAGAGGATGGTGCCTTCTTCGGCCTGGAGTTGCTGCAAGGCTTCCTTGGGGAGGACGATGCCGAGGGAGTTGCCAATTTTACGGACTTTGGATTGTGCGAGCATGGGATAACATTGGTTATTACCCCTGAGGGTGTCAAGTGGCGGAGGGGCTGGGGCGGGTGGCTCGAAAACCTGTTGTGAAGAAGAGGGCCAGTGTCTGCACGGCCGAGACGGCCATGCCCCCTTCTTGAGCGACACGCTCAGACGCCCCAACGGAGTGGGGCGGCTACAATGGCGCGGCTAAGAAAGAAATTGAAAGGCTCTATTTTGCGGGGGTGCCGGTTTTGTGGCCGCGGCCGGCGGTGACGCCGTCGAAGGGGTCGATGGAGGCGCCTTCGGGGCGGGGGGCGGGTTTTTTGCCGAAGTTGAAGCGGATGTTCGCCCAGGTGTCGCCGGGGCGGGCGTCGATGCCGAGGGCGCCGCTGGGCTCGAAGCCGCAATGGACCATGCAATTCGCGCAGCGGGGGTCGCGGGCGGTGCCGTCGGGTTCGGTGCCGTATTTTTCCCAGGGGGTTTTTTCGAGGAGGTCGCGGTAGGATGCGTGGTGGGCATCCGTCATGAGGTAGCAGGGGCCTTTCCAGCCGCGGATGTTGCGGGTGGGGATGGCCCAGGCGGAGCAGGGGAGCTCGCGGCGGCCGGCGAGGAAGTCGAGGTAGATGGGGGTGCCGAAGAAGGTGTATTTTTCGCCCCAGGCGCGGATGCCGCGGAATTTTTCGCGGGTGAGTTCGCGGGTGAGGAAGAAGTCCTGTGGGCGGAGGTTGAGGCGGGCGACCATGTCTTTTTTGGCGGCGTCGTAGTCGTAGCCGGGGGAGATGGTGTGCCCGTCGACGCCGAGCCAGGAGAGGTGGTCGAACATGCGGGCGAGTTCGCCCATGTCGGTTTCCTTGTAAACGGTGGTGTTCGTGGCGGTGCGGTAGCCGAGGATTTTCGCCATGCGGATGGCGGCGATGCATTCCTTGAAGACGCCTTCGCGTTCGACGATGAGGTCGTGGGTGCGCTCGAGCCCGTCGAGGTGGACATTCCAATACATCCATTTCGAGGGGGCGATGGGCGGGGTGGAGGGTGCGGGGGCTTCGCGGATTTCGGTGGCCTGGGCGGGGGTGACGAGTTCCTCGCTGAGGAGGATCTCGAGGAGGCGCGAGGCGCGGGCGGGCTCGCGGTGGAAGAGGTCCGCGAGGTGGGCGCGCATTTTTTTGCGCATGAACATGCCGTTCGTGCAGATGTAAACGATGCGGCGC
>JBMOIA010000341.1:0-1847 GCA_049317565.1 Terrimicrobiaceae bacterium
TTCGCGATGGGGGCGGCGTCGATGTTTGCTGAGTCGTTTGTTTTTCCGGAACGGGATTTGGGGTTCGGGTTTGCGCACCTCGCATCGCTTGTGCTGGCGATGCTCGCGGTGTTTCCGGTTTCTTTTTATTTTCTCGGATGGAAGCGGTCTGGCGGCACCGGGGAATGGGATGGTTCTGATGCGGGGCAGATTGGGGCTACGGCGGTGCTGGCGGTCCTGTTCGCGTGTGTTTTTCTTCAAAGCCAACTGACGGTAACCACTGTGGCTGCGGTGGTGACGGCCTTGGCGATGCTCGGAAACACGGGGGGTATCGGTGGACGGTTTGCGGGTGGGATTGCGGGGATTCTTGTGTCGCTTGTGTTCCTGATTGTGTTTTCAGGGTCGGGCAATGATGTGGGCGTTTATTTGGTCGGCTTGGCTGTGCTGGCAGGTTGCTTCGAGTGGGGGGCGGTGCGTTTCCCGCGAGCCGCTGCGGGGCTGCGTCAGGGGGCGGCGATGTTTGTGGTGGGGTCCACGATTTTTCCGAGGCCGGAGTTGTATTTGGTCCACTCGATGGAGCGGGCGGCGGCGATTTTTTTGGGATTGGCGGCAGGTTGCGCCGTGGCGTTTGCGCGAGCGGAGGCGGTGCGGATTTTTGCGGGTGCTGTTCTCGGCAGATCAATTTTTCGCAGAAGCAGCGAACAGGATTGATTTTTCGAGTTGCGGTGAGATCCAAAAGCCGGCTTCCCGCCGGAGGCGGTCAATGAGCGGCTCCAGTGAAGGCACGAGTCCGCGGCGTTTCGCTTCGACAAGCAGGCCCAGGACGCCAAGCGTTTTCAGCCCCATCTGCCTGGCGACCGCACGCCCGGCTCGTTCGTCCATCAAAAGAAAATCAGGGTTGATTGTGCGGGCGAGATGCAAGGCGGCCGTTTCGCCGACATGCAAACGGACGGCGCCGGGTGGCAAATCGCCAAGAATCTTTGCGCTTTGAACCTCGATAAAATCGGGAAACTGAAGACCGCGAAACCGGGAATCCGCGCTGGCGAGTCTTTCAAACTCCCCCCGGACCTCGTCCGGCGCGATGGTTTTTGAGAAAAAAGACGAAAGGATTCTTTCCTGTCCAAGGATGCAGAGGGACAAAACCACGGAGGTGTCCGTGACAGCGGTCACTCTTTGCCGATGGTGCGGAGGGCTTGAAGATCCTCATCGAGAGTTTCCTGGCTGAAGACCGAGATTTTTCTCTCTAAGAGGATTTGATCAAAATTTTGCAAGGTCAGGCCGGCCATCCGTGCCGCAATGTTCCGCGAAACATGGCCGGCGGAGTAGGCGCCGCAAGCAAGATCAAGTTTGATGTCGCCGGCATCCATTGAAGAGATCGCAGGGTCGTCCGGGAGCGTGATGGTCATGGCGATACCCTACCTCCTGTGGAAGTGCTGCTCAAGTGGTAAGGGTGTTGCTAAGCTTTGGAAGAACCTGAAGAAACACGGGGCTGAAGTCGCTAGGGGAGGCGGCGGCCCAAGCGCGGATTTTTTCGAGGGGGAAGAAGGCACCGGTCTCCACCTCGAGGGCGGCGGGGCGGAAGGGGCCTTCGTGGGTTCCGCGAAATATTTCGATGAATTCCCAGCCGTTTTCCGCCGAGGGGGTGAGGCGGGCGATGGGTTCGAGGGGCGGGGAGTCGATGCCGAGTTCCTCGTGGAGTTCGCGGGCGGCGGCGGTGGCGTAGTCCTCGCCCGAATCCACATGGCCAGCGGCGGAGGAGTCCCAAAGGCCGGGGTTGCGGTCCTTCCAGATCGAGCGTTTTTGGAGGAAGAGTTCCCCGCGGGCGTTGAACAGGAGCATGTGGACGGCGCGGTGGAGGTAGTTATTCA
>JBMOIA010000342.1:0-1835 GCA_049317565.1 Terrimicrobiaceae bacterium
GGCGGGGTCGGTGTGCCGGGCGTGGATGCCGAGTTCGGCGAGGGATTTTTCAACGACCGCGAGGCGCTCGGGCGGAATGGTATCGGTGCGCGAGATGAAGAGGTGGGTGGCGGTGCCGACCTGCTCGCGCTCGAGCGCATTGTGCCAGAAGCGGCGCTGCCAGCGTTGGCCGTCGATCACAGAAAGCTGGACGGGCGGGGTGAATTTTTTGAGCGCGGGGGCGAAGGCCAGGGTTTCGAGGAGTTGCTCGGAGTCGGTCGTGCCATTGGTCTCGATGAGAAGGACACGGCCGGGCTCGTGCTGGAATTTTTCCAAGGCCGCGAGGAGTTCGTCGCGCGAGCCGCAGCAGACGCAATCCCCGTTCAGCGCCGTGATGTCCTCGGCGAGGCCGCGGAAGCGTTCGGCGTCGATGCGGGCGTTTTGGTAATCGTTGATGAGGAGCGAGGGCGTGAGCCCGGCGGCGTGGAGCGCGGGGACGAGCGCCTGCAGGAATGTGGTCTTGCCGGCGCCGAGGAAGCCGACGGCGAGGACAAGCGGAGTCCTCATGCAAGGCATGCCGCGAAGCCCTTGTTGAGCGCTTCGCGGTCGAGGTTGCGGCCAATGAAGACGAGCGAGTTTTTGCGCGGACGCCCCGCCCACGGGCCGCCGCTCGCGGCGTCGATGAGCATGTGCACGCCCTGGAAGACCACGCGGTCGGGTTGGTTTTTAACCGAGAAAACCCCCTTCATCCGGAAAATGTCCTGACCGCGGGTGCGGACGAGTTCCGAGATCCATTCGTTGAGGCGGCGGCCGTCGCAGTCGCCTTCGGACTCGATGCCGACGCTCGAGATGTCCGAGTGGTGGTGGTGATGGTCCTCGGGATCGAGGAAGTGGGGGTTGATGTCGGTGGCGCGGGAGAGGTCGAACCCACCGATCTCGAGCACGGCGGGGAGGTCCACGGCGGCGCGGGTGGTGCGATGGATCTTGGCAAGCGCGTTCACGGCGCGGATGCGCTTTTCGATCTCGTCAAGGGCAGCGGCGTCCACGAGGTCGCACTTGTTCAGGATGACGGTGTCGGCAAAGGCGATTTGGGCGGCGGCTTCGTGCGTCTCGCCGAGGTGGCGAGCGATGTGGTGCGCATCGACCACCGTGGCCACGCCGTTGACGAAGGTGTTTTCGCGAATGCTCTCGTCAACGAAGAATGTTTGGACCACGGGACCCGGGTCCGCGAGGCCGGTGGTCTCGACGAGGATGTGGTCGAATTTGTCTCGGCGCTTCATGAGATTCCCGAGGATGCGAATGAGGTCGCCACGCACGGTGCAGCAGATGCAGCCGTTGTTCATCTCGAAGATTTCCTCCTCGGCGCCGATGACAAGGTCGTGGTCGATGCCCACCTCGCCGAATTCATTTTCGATCACGGCTATCTTCATGCCGTGTTTCGCGGTGAGAATGTGGTTGAGGAGGGTGGTTTTTCCGGAGCCGAGGAATCCGGTGAGAATGGTGACGGGTGTGCGGTTGGTGGTCATGGCAGCGGCTTGTATAATTCGCGCAGGGTCGCTTTTGGAAGACTCAGGCGGCGTGATCTTCGGGCTGGACGGTCCACTCGGGGAAGGGATCGCGGAATGTTTCCCACTTCTCCGGACCAAGAGCCATCTCGCGGTCGTCAAGCAGGCAGGCTTCGAGTTCGGCGAGCATTTTCTCCTTGTCGAGGTCCTGCCCGATGTAAACGAGCATCTGGCGGCGGTCGCCGTGCGGTTCCTGCCAATCCTTCATGATCGAACGCCAGGTGTCGTCGTCGTCCGGCCAACTGGATTTCGGTGCGGCGGCCCACCAGAAGCCGGCGGGGCGGTATTCGG
>JBMOIA010000343.1:0-1823 GCA_049317565.1 Terrimicrobiaceae bacterium
AACCGCGCGAATGTCCGTGTCGCGGACGGATTCGACCTTCCCGTCGGAAAACCAAATGGCCAAGGATATTACATGTCCAGAGGATGGAAATACTACCACCCGGGCGAGGATTGGAATGATGTGAAGGGCGGCAATAGCGACCTCGGCGCCCCCGTTTACAGCGTTGCCAACGGCTATGTCACCTTCGCCCATGATGCCCGCATGGGTTGGGGAAATGTCGTCATCGTCCGCCACGCCTATGTCGAGAACGGCCAACTCAAAACCGTCGATTCGATGTATGCCCACCTCAACCAAATCATGGTCCGCAAAGGCCAGCAGGTCACCCGCGGCCAGCAGGTCGGCACCATCGGAACCAACCGCGGCATGTATACCGCCCACCTCCATTACGAAATCCGCAAGAACCTCTTCATCGGCATCAACCGCTCGGCCTTCGCCCGCGACTTCGTGAACTACCATGTCCCCGGCCAGTTCATCGCCCAGCGCCGCAGGCTGCCCGGCGGTGGGCAGACGACCTCCATCCCCATCAACACCTACAAAACCGACCAGTCCGGCGACAGGCTCCCTCCCTCGAATTCCCAGCAGTCCGCATTCGACCGCCTCCTCCCCTGGAAAAAACAAAATTTCCGCGTGAACCGCTTCGAAGATGTCGGCTATTGAAACCCAGATGCCCGCTCCCGCCACGACCGAACCCCTCTTCCTGATCGCGGGCAGCGGCGAGTATCCCCGCCTCGTCCTCGAAGGTGCCCGCCGCGCCGGAGTTTCGAAAATCACCATAGCCGCTTTCGAAGGCGAAACCGACCGCAACCTCGCCGTCCTCGCCGATTCCGCCGAGTGGATGCGCGTGGGCCAACTCGGCCGACTCATCGACGCCGCGAAAAAATCCGGCGCCCGCCGCGCCCTCATGGCCGGCCAAATCACGCCAGGCAACCTCTTCAACCTCCGCCCGGACTTCCGCGCCCTCCTCATCCTCGCGAAGCTCAGGGAGCGCAACGCCGAGACGCTCTTCGGCGCCGTTGCCGAGGAACTCTCGAAGTCCGGCGTCGAACTCCTCGATGCCACCACATTCCTCTCGGACCACCTCGCGCCGAAGGGTCCCTTCGCCGGCCCCGCGCTGAAGCCGCGCCAGAAGGCCGACCTCGAATTCGGCTTCCGCATCGCAAGGGAAACGAGCCGCCTCGACATCGGCCAGAGCGTCGTCGTCAAAAACGGCACCGTCCTCGCTGTCGAAGCCTTCGAGGGCACGAACGAAGCCATCCGCCGCGGCGGCCGCCTGGGCCAGGGCGGTGCCGTGCTCGTCAAAGTTTCGAAGCCCGGCCAGGACATGCGCTTCGATGTCCCGGTGATCGGCACAAAAACCCTCGAAACCGCCGCCGATGCGGGAATCAAAGCCATCGGCGTCGAAGCCGGTTCGACACTGCTCCTCAACCGCCCGCTCGTTTGCGAAACCGCCGCGCGCTTCGGCATCGCCATCCACGGACTGTGAAAACCCTCCGCACAGGCGTCGTCGGCGTGGGCCACATGGGAGCGAACCACGCGAGGCTTTACTCGGAAATCCCCGGCAGCCAACTCGCCGCCGTCTTCGACAGCAATCCCGAAACCGCAGCCGCCGCCGCGAAGCGCTTCCACTGCCGCGCCGCATCCACACTTGCGGAATTCTCCTCACTCGTGGACGCCGCCACCGTTTGCACGCCCACCGTCACCCACCACCCCATCGGCATGGAACTCCTCGCCGGAGGCGTGCACCTGCTCATCGAAAAACCCATCGCCGACTCCCCGCAGGCCGCCCGGGAACTCGCCGAGATGGCCGCCGAAAAAAAATGCGT
>JBMOIA010000344.1:0-1820 GCA_049317565.1 Terrimicrobiaceae bacterium
CCTCTTCTTCACCTCCGTGCTCTCCGTGTCCTCCGTGGTTAAAAATTCTTCCAATATGTCCGCCATCACACCCGAAATCATCTCCAAACACGGCATCACGCCCGACGAATACGAACGCATCAAATCCATCCTCGGACGCGAGCCCAACCTCACCGAACTCGGGGTTTTCTCCGTCATGTGGAGCGAGCATTGCTCCTACAAAAATTCGAAGCTCGAGCTGAAAAAATTCCCCGTCACCGGCCCCCGCGTGCTCGTGAAGGCGGGTGAGGAAAATGCCGGCGTCATCGACATCGGCGATGGATGGGCCATCGCATTCAAGATGGAGAGCCACAACCACCCGAGCGCCATCGAGCCCTTCCAAGGCGCGGCCACAGGCGTTGGCGGCATCATTCGCGACATCTTCACCATGGGCGCCCGCCCTGTGTTCTCGATGAATTCCCTCCGCTTCGGCGACATTCGCGGTGACTCCCAACAATCCGCCACCAACCGCCGCCTCTTCGCAGGCGTGGTGAATGGCATCGCCCACTACGGAAATTGCATCGGCATCCCGACCATCGGCGGCGAGGTGTATTTCGACGACAGCTACTCGGGAAATCCGCTCGTCAATGTCTTCTGCCTCGGCATCCTCAAGCACGAGCAAATCGCCCGCGGAGCCGCCAAGGGCGTGGGCAATCCCGTTTTCTATGTCGGAGCCGAAACCGGCCGTGACGGCCTCGCCGGCGCCGCCTTCGCCTCGCGCGAACTCACCGAGGAATCCAAGGAAGACCGCCCCGCCGTGCAAGTCGGCGACCCCTTCCGCGAAAAACTCCTCCTCGAAGCCTGCCTCGAACTCCTCGCCAGCGGCTGCGTCGCGGGCATCCAAGACATGGGCGCCGCAGGCCTCACCTGCTCGACCTGCGAAACCGCCAGCCGTGGCGGCACAGGCGTTGAAATCGATGTCAACCTCGTGCCGAAACGCGAGACCGGCATGACGCCCTACGAAATCCTGCTCTCCGAGTCCCAGGAACGCATGCTCGTCATCGTCAAAAAAGGCGAGGAAGACAAAGTCCGCGCCATCTTTGAAAAATGGGATCTCCCCTACGCCCATGTCGGCGTGGTCAATGACGACGGCATGATGCGCGTCCGCGAAGGCGACAATATCGCCGTCGAAATCCCCGCCCGCCAACTCGCCGACGAAGCCCCGCTCTACTCCCGCGAAGCCGCTCCGAAAAAAGCTCCCGAGCCCCTCGACCTCGCCAGCGTGCCTGAAGCCGACCCGCTCACCGCTCTCGAAACCCTCCTCGCCCATCCGAGCATCGCTTCCAAGCAATGGGTCTGGCAGCAATACGACCACATGGTCCGCCTCGGCGCCACCGTCCTGCCCGGCTCGGATGCCGCCGTCTTCATCGTCCGCGAGGCCAATAAAATCCTCGCCGCATCCACCGATTGCAACGCGATCTATTGCAAACAAGATCCCCGCGAAGGCGGCCGCATCGCCGTCGCCGAAGCCGCGCGCAACATCGCCTGCACCGGCGCAACCCCGCTCGCCGTCACGGACAACCTGAATTTCGGAAATCCCCACAAACCCGAAAATTTCCTCCAACTCCGCGAAGCCATCGAAGGCCTCGCCGAAGCCTGCCGCGCGTTCGACACACCCGTCACCGGCGGCAATGTGAGCCTCTACAACGAATCCCCCGCCGGAGCCATCGACCCCACGCCCACCGTCGGCATGGTCGGCCTCGTCGAAAAACCCGAGCACATCACCACCCAAGCCTTCAAAGCCGCGGGTGACATCATCCTCCTCATCGGCGAACCCGGCAACGAACTCGGCGCGTCACACT
>JBMOIA010000345.1:0-1817 GCA_049317565.1 Terrimicrobiaceae bacterium
AAGGCCGCAACTTCTGCAACAAGCTCTGGAACGCCTGCCGATTCCGGCAAATGCAAGGCCCGCTCGACCCTCAAGCCGATCCGTCGAAACACGAACTCTCCCTCTTCGCCCAAGACCTCCTCGCCCGCCTCGACGCCACCATCCGCCGCGTCAACGAGGGCTACGAGGCCTACCGTTTCAGCGACATCGCCCAGGCTCTCTACGATTTCGTTTGGGGCGATTTCTGCGACCGCTTCATCGAAGTCGCAAAATCCGACTTCGCCGCCGAATCCCCGCGCCGCGCCGGCACGCTCGCCACGCTGGACTACACGATCAAACGCATCCTCCAACTCCTCCACCCCTACGCGCCGTTCATCACCGAGGAACTCTGGAACGGCCTCGGCTTCGGCACTGAAAGCATCATGTTCAGCGGTTGGCCCGAACCCGCCGCCTTCGCAGCCGATCCTCGCTCCGAAGCCGTCTTCACCGCCGTCTCCGCCGCCCGCAACCTCCGCGCGACTTACGGCATCCAAGGCAACCGCCGCCTCCCATGGCAACTCGCCCCCGCCGCAGATTGGGTGAAAAACGAACTCCCCGTCCTCTCGATCCTGCTTCACGCCGAAACGATATCGATCGTCGAATCCGCCCAGGAGGGTCCTGCTTGTCAGGACCGGGGCGATTCCCGCAACACCACCGATCCGGCGCTGACAAGCAGCGCCCTCCTCTCAAAGCGCGGAGCCCATGCCGCCTGCCCGACGGACCTGGGCACGATCTACCTTCCGCTCGAAGGCATCATCGACGCCGCCACCGAGGCCAAGCGCCTCGACGGCGAAATCCGCAAAGTCGAAGCCGAGATCGAGAAAGTCGCCAAAAAACTCTCGAGCGAAACCTTCGTCCAAAACGCCCCCGCCGAAGTCGTCGCCGACCACCGCCAGCGCCAGCAAGACTGGATCGCCAAACTCGCCGAACTCCAAAAAGCCCGAACGGCCTTGGGTTGAAACTACCGGCGGAGGGGCTCGAACCCACACTCCCGAAGGAACGCGATTTTGAGTCGCGCGCGTCTGCCAATTCCGCCACGCCGGCTTGAGCTCCCACAATTACCGCCGCGCCCCGCGGCGCGCAATTAGGAATCCGAAGCCCACTCCGCCAGCGCACGGGCGAGGGAACGCTTGTCGGCGAAATCCCGCACCGAACCGTCCGGCAACAAAAACCCGAACCCCGCTCCAAAAGCGGGTCCATTCACCACGCAGGCATCGGTCGAGGCATCGCCGATTTGCGCGAGGCCGCGCCCGATCGCTTCATGGCGCCCGCCGTCGCACTCGAACTTCCAGCCCACAATCTTCGCCCCGGGAAAAAACCCCCGCAGCTTCGGCAGGACTTTCACCGCCGGCCGCAGATCCAACGAAACCGTGCCCGAACGGCTCGACAATTTCTTCACCCCTTCCGCCCCCGAAATCCCCGCCACTTCGAAATCACACAGCGCCGCCGCCTGGAAAATCGCCGCCACATCCTGCGGTTGCCCTTGCAGGATTTTCTCCAGCGAATCGTTCGTTGAAAATGAAGCGACCTTCACGCCAACCGGCGGTGCGGCCGTGCTGCCCTCGCCGCGCAGACAAACCACATTCCAACCCCGCGACGCCAATTCTTCCGCCAGCAGCGTTCCGATTTCACCCGTTGCGAAATTCGTGATCCGCCGCACGGCATCGATTGGGGCGTAAGCGGGACCGCAGGTGATGACGGCTGTGCGGCCCATGCGAGTCCCGCCTCAGTGGCGGAAGTGCCGCGTGCCGGTGAAGACCATCGCCACATCCTTCGCGTTGGCGGCTTCGATCACTTCG
>JBMOIA010000346.1:0-1807 GCA_049317565.1 Terrimicrobiaceae bacterium
GGCGGCGGCTGCCGCGGAACCGCAGAAGGCGGCGGAGCCAACCGTGGCGGATTGATCCGGTGGCGGTCCGCGCGGGCGGGCTGCGGGAAACCTTGAAAATCCAGTCGCCGCCGGGATCGCAGAACATCCACTGGTTCGCGCTGCTCAACGCGCTCTCGTTCCAAATCATCCTCGGTGCGCCGATCATTCTTTACGCAAAGGAAATCGGGGCGAGTTCGACGGTGATCGGCATCATCGCGTCGTTCACGCCATTGATGACGGTGCTGCAGTTGCCCGCGGCGAAGTTTTTACCGGTGTATGGCTACCGGCGGTTCGTTTTGACCGGTTGGGGGCTGCGGACGATTTTCATCTTCCTCGTGGCGGCGGTGCCGTTGATGGATTTTCTCGAGCCGGCAACGAAGTTGGTGGTGATCGTCGCCGCGCTGTTCGTTTTCAATTTCCTGCGGGGCATCGCGTCGGCGGCATGGATGCCTTGGATCGCGGCGCTGATTCCCGAGGAGGCCAAAGCGCGTTTTCTTTCGCGCGACCAAATCTACATGTTTGCCGGGTCGATCCTCGCATCTCTGGCGTCGGCGTTGCTGATGGCCGGCAAGGTGGACCCGCACGAATACGCGCTCGTCTTCGCGGTGAGTGCACTGGCGGGGACGGCGGCGCTGTTTTTCATCCAGCGGATTCCCGATGTGCAGGGTGAGGAGGAACTGGCGAGCTCGTCGCATCCGGTGCCATGGAAGGAAATCCTGTTCCATCCGCCGTTCCTGGTGCTGCTCGTTTTCAACCTGCTGTATGTCGTGGTGGTCGGCAGCCTCGGGGTTTTCACCGTGGAATACCTGCATGAATTCCCGGGGTTCGATGCCGCGCAGGTGTTGTATTTGAGCGGGGTTTCGTTTGCCGGTTCGCTCGCGGTGCTGCCGTTTGTGGGGATGTTGGTGGACCGTTTCGGAAGCCGGCCGGTGCTGGCGGTGTCGCTGGTGGTGATCGGACTCGTCATCCTCGGGTGGTTCCTCCTGGCGGCCGGGATCGTTCCATGCCGGAAGCGGGTGGTCGGCGCGCTGAACCTGCTCGCCGGCGGCGCGGGGGCGGCGTTCAATGTGGCCAATGCGCGGATCATCTTCGCCACGATGCCGCAGATGGGGAGGAACCACTTTTTCGCACTGTTCACCGTCATCACGAGTCTCGGGCTCGGCGCCGCGCCGGTGGTGTGGGGGATTTCTCTGGATTTCATCGGAACCTACGAGGCGGTGACCGGCGCGCTCGAGTGGAAGCGGCACAGTATTTATTTCGCTGCCTTGTTCGTGCTCAACCTTGCCACGGTGCTGCAGGTGTCTCGCCTGCATGAAAAGCCCATGGCGCGTGCCGGGTAGGGGATTTCAGGAGAGGAGGCGGTCCACGAACTTTTCGCGGTCGAATGCCTCGAAGTCCTCCGCGCCCTCGCCGGTGCCTATGTAGCGGACCGGGATGCCGAGTTCGTGCTGGATGGCAATGGCGACGCCGCCCTTGCCGCTGCCGTCGAGCTTGGTGAGGACGACGCCGGTGAGTGGGACCATATTGTGAAATTCGCGCGCCTGGACGAGGGCGTTCGATCCGGTGGTGGCGTCGAGCACGATCCACTTTTCGTGCGGGGCGTCGGGGTCGAGCTTGCCGAGCGTGCGCGCGACCTTCGCGAGTTCCTGCATGAGGTTGCCTTTCGTGTGCAGGCGGCCGGCGGTGTCGCAAACAAGGAACCCGATGCGGCGGCGCTTCGCGGTGTTCCAAGCGTCGTGGCAGAGGGCTGCGGAGTCGCCCTGATATTGGCTGCGGGCCACTTCGA
>JBMOIA010000347.1:0-1798 GCA_049317565.1 Terrimicrobiaceae bacterium
ACCTTCTCCACCGAGGGAACCAATCGGCAAATCGTCTCCGCCATCTCGACCTCGAACGGATTCGGCGTCCCGAAACTCAACCCATTCCCCGCCGCCGTGCGCACCGCATCGATCACGACCTCCGGCGCATGCCCGAGGATCGCAGGCCCCCAGGTGCCGACAAAATCGATGAGCTCCCGCCCGTCCACGGTCTCGAGCCGGCAGCCGCGCGCGGCCTTGGTAAAAAACGGCTCGCCACCCACGCCACGGAAGGCGCGCACGGGCGAATTCACCCCCCCGGGGATGCGTTTTTTGGCTGCGGCGAAAAGCCCGGCGCTGGTGTTCATGCGGTGCGGCAATGATGGTTGACAGCACGGCGCCCGAAGACAAGATCGCCTTGAAGTCCGCGACCTCATGGCGAGCATCAAAATCGATCCCACACTGCACCAACCGAAGAAGCCCGACTGGATCAAAGTCCGCCTGCCCTCGAACCCCGTTTTCTTCTCGACCAAGGGCCTGATCTCCGACCTCCGCCTCCACACCGTTTGCGAGAGCGCCCAGTGCCCGAACCGCTGGGAATGCTGGAGCGGCGGCACCGCCACTTTCATGATCGCGGGCGACCGCTGCACCCGTGCCTGCGGGTTCTGCGCCGTGGACACCGCCAAACCCTTCGCCCTCGAAGCCGACGAGCCGCAACGCGTGGCGGAAGCCGTCCGCCGCCTCGGCCTCAAGCATGTCGTCATCACCGCCGTGGCCCGCGACGACCTCCAGGACGGCGGTGCCGACCATTTCGGCCAAACCATCGAAGCCATCCGCGCTCTCGACCCGAAAATTGTCATCGAGGTCCTCGTGCCCGATTTCGGCGGCAAGGACGACCCGCTCCGCCGCGTGCTCGATGCCGGACCCGATGTTTTCAACCACAACCTCGAAACCGTCGAACGCCTCACCCCGCTCGTCCGCTCCCGCGCGAAATACCGCCTCTCGCTCGATTTCCTCAAGCGCGCCGGCGAACTCCGCCCCGACATCATGACCAAGAGCGGCATCATGCTCGGCCTCGGCGAAACGGAACCCGAACTCTTCCAGTCCATGGACGATCTTCGCGAATCCGGCGTGCGCGTCCTCACCCTCGGCCAATACCTCCGCCCCACGCCGAACCACCTCCCCGTCGTCGAATACATCACCCCCGAAATGTTCGACCACTACGGCGACATCGCGCGCCGCAAGGGCTTCGAATTCGTCGCCAGCGGCCCCCTCGTCCGCAGCTCCTACCACGCGGCCGACTTCAATCCCGTCCAGCGTTGACCTGGAAAATCCTCGCCGCCGGCCGCCCGGCGCTCCCCTACGCGAAACTCGGCATTGAAGACTACCTCGCCCGGCTCCAGCGTTCCGCCAAAGCCGAAATCCATTTCCTCAAAACCGGCCCGGATTTGCACCGGCGAATGCTGGAACTCTCCGAAGGCTGCCACCGCATCCTCCTCGACGAGCGCGGAAAAATGTTCGCGAGCCGCGCCTTCGCCGCCGAAATCCAAAAACTCCGGAACCGCTCCATTCCAAAAATCGCCCTCCTCATCGGCGGCGCCGACGGCTGGGACGACTCCATGCGGGAAAGCGCCGACCTCCTCTGGTCGCTCGGACCCCAAACCCTCCAGCACGAACTCGCACTTGTTGTCGCCCTCGAACAACTCCACCGCGCCGAATCCATCCTCGCCGGCACCCCCTATCACCGGGACTGAAAGCCCACCTAAGGGAGAAATCTACGCGAGGACATCACACCTCTCGATACACGGCATCAACAAGCGCCCGGCAGCGTTCACCGGGC
>JBMOIA010000348.1:0-1798 GCA_049317565.1 Terrimicrobiaceae bacterium
TGTAGATCTGCATCTCGACCACTTTCGGGTCGATCATGATGAAGCGGAGCTGCTCGGGGGAGTAGCGGAAGAGGAGGCTCGCGATGATGGAATTGATGCAAACGCTCTTGCCGCTGCCGGTGGTGCCCGCAACGAGGAGGTGGGGCATTTTCGCGAGGTCGCCGATGATGGTGTTCCCGTAAACATCCATGCCGAGGGCGAGTGGGAGCTTGGCGGAGTTCTCGCGCCAGACATCCTTCTCGAAGAGCTCGCGCAGGGTGACTTTGACCTTTTTCGAGTTGGCGATTTCGATGCCGACGGTGTCCTTGCCCGGGATGGGGGCGAGGATGTTGATGCGCTCGGCGCGGGTGGCGCGGGCGATGTCGCGCTCGAGCGAGACGATTTTGTCCACGCGCACGCCGACATCGGGGTAAACCTCGTAGCGGGTGATGGTCGGGCCCTTGGTGATAGTGCCCGGGGTGGCCTTGATGCCGAACTGCGCGAGGGTGTCGATGATGAGGGACTGGTTGTTCTTGAGCTCCTCGCGATCAAGCGGCTCGCGGTCGCTGGCATCGGCGGCGTCGAGGATTTCGACCGATGGCATTACATAATTTTCAAGGCGGACATCGATGAGGCCCGGCGGAAAGGATTCCTTCGACTCGCGGTGCGGACGGAGTTCGGAGAGTTTGGGCTTTTTCGAGGACGGCGCGGGAGCGGTGGCGTCGATGATCTCGGGCTCGGAGTCGGGTGCCGGGGCAGATTCCTGCGCGGTTTCGCGGGGTTCGGGCGCCGGGATTTCGATGCCCTCTTTTTTGAGTTTGCGTTCGAGTTTTTCCGCGCGTTTTTCCAGTGTGCGGCGTTGCTCCTCGAGCCGGTGCTCCTCGTTAAGTCGCTCCAGGCGGGCGACGCGGCGGGCCTCGCGCCAGGCGAGAAAGGATTTCCAGGCAATCCGGGTGTCGCGCAGAGGATGCGAGGTGACGGCGAAGAGGAGGCTTAGCCCATAGAGGCCGAGGATCAGGAAGAACGAGGAGGGGCCGATGAGATTGTAAACCGCATTTTTGCCGACCCAGAGACCGAGGAACCCGCCGGGGCCCGGGATGCGAAGATCCTCCTGCCAGTGGCGGAGGAGGAACGGCTGGAGCTCAAGCAGGCAGGCGGCCAGAAGGACCATAAGGCCGCCCCAAATGGCTTTGTCGCGAAACTTGTAATCCCGCACGCAACAGAGCGCGATTCCGTAACCCACGAGCGCCATGGCAAGCAGGTAGGCCGCCGCCCCGAGAAAGAACAACACATACCCCGCGGCAAGAACGCCCAGTGGACCCCCAAGATTCGGCGGCGCACCGTGCGACGACGAAACAGTGGAAATGATCGGGGCCCAACCCGGAACGGACGCGGGATCGAACGAAGCGAGAGAGAAAAACAGAAACCCGCCGACAAAAACGAGAACGGACCCGACAATCAGTGCCGGGCGTTTTTTTACGACAGATTTTTTGGGCATGCGAAGCGCGCAATCTGCCCGAGAATCAAGACAGCATCAAGGCTTCTGGGGAACAGGTCTGGCGCTGGGAGATGCCTGCAAACCCTGAAGGGCGGGGCAATGCAGGGGGCGGGGAGGGCGGAAGGTGGTTCACCACTCGGGAAATTCCTCGGCGGGCTTGAAGATCTGCAGACCGGTAAATTCGTCGAAGTGTTTGTCGTCGGTGAGGACGGCGGCGCCGATTTCGCCGGCGCAGGTGGCGATGAGGATGTCTTGGGCGGGGAGTGTGATTCCGCTGCGGCCGAGCTTCCATGCGGTGCTGGTGGCCAGTTCCCAGATTTT
>JBMOIA010000349.1:0-1791 GCA_049317565.1 Terrimicrobiaceae bacterium
CATGCTCGTAGAGCGCGCTGCCGTCGTAGCGGGCGAGGCCGTGGGCGTCCTTCGGAAAATGCCCGGGCACCCAGTCGAGAATCACGCCGATGCCCGCTTGGTGGCAGCGGTCCACGAAATTGCGGAACTCGTCAGGGTTCCCGAACCGGCTGGTCGGCGCGTAATAATTGACGACCTGGTAGCCCCAGGAGCCATCGAAAGGGTGCTCCATCACGGGCATGAGCTCGATATGCGTGAAGCCCATTTCCTTCACATACGGGATGAGGCGGTCGCCAAGTTCGATGTAGCTGACGAAGCGGTTTCCGTCCTCGGTGATGCGCTGCCACGAGCCGATGTGGACCTCGTAGATGCTCATCGGGCTGTTGTAGGGGTCGATGCGCGGGCGGTGGTGGAGCCACTCGGCGTCGTTCCACTGGTAGCGTCCGAGGTCGAACACCATGCAACCGGTCTCCGTGCCGTGCTGCGCGTAGAACGCGTAGGGGTCGGTCTTCAGCATGACATCGCCGTGCTGGCCGCGGATTTCGAATTTGTAGTGCGCGCCCTCGTGGACCCCGGGAAGGAAAATTTCCCAGATTCCGGACGGGATGAGCTTGCGCATCTGGTGGGTGCGGCCGTCCCAGTTGTTGAAATCGCCGACGACGCTGACTCGCTGTGCGGACGGCGCCCAGACGGCGAAATGCACGCCGGGCACATCCTCGATGACCTTCACATGCGCGCCGAGTTTTTTATAGATGTCGTAATGCGTGCCCTCGTTGAAGAGGTAGATGTCCATCTCGCCAAGGACGGGGCCGAATGAGTAGGGGTCGCGCTGGCGCCACTTCGAACCGGAGTGCGCAGTGAATTCCAGAGTGTAGGGGTCGCCGATCGACAGGCTCGGCACCGGCAACTCGAACACGCCGTGCGGGTCGATATTTTTGAGGGCGGTTTTTTTGCCGTCTTCCGTGACAAGATCGACTTTCGCGGCGTCCGGGCGCATGACGCGGACGAGCATTTTGTTATCCGATTTCCGCAGGCCGAGGATGCGGAAGGGGTCGCAATGCCGCGCTTCGATGAGCGGGAAGTAGTCGTCGTCGGGGAGCAGGGAAGGGTTCATGCTGTTGCGCATAATGCAAAGCCGCGCGGCTGAACAGATTTTCCTTGCGCGGGCGGGGGGTCAGGCCGAGCGGAGCAGGAACCAGCCCGCACCGCCGCCGGCCAGCATGAGCAGGGCGGGGTTCGCGCGTTTCGCAAAGAGGATTCCCATCACAGCCAGGCCGATGAGTGTGGCGATCGTATTGCGCTCGAAGCCGTGTTCCGGGCTGATCCACGCGGTTTTTCCGACGGCATGCACGCCCGCGAGCATGAGTCCGATCGTGACCGGCGCCATGCCGCGCTGGACGGCTGCGCGCCAGGGGTTGTCGCGGAAAAAATCCCACGCGTAGCTGCAGCCGTAAACGAGGAAGCTCGAGGGGAGGTAGAAAGCGACAAGGGCCACCACGAAACCCGCGGCGCCCGCGGCCTGCCAACCGATGAGCGCCACCATGGACATGTTCGGTCCAGGTGCCATTTGGCCGAGGCTGTAGATCGTGGCAAATTGCCCGCCGGTGACCCATTGGTGTTCGGTGACCGCTTCGCGCTCCATCTGCGGGAGGACCGCGCTGCCGCCGCCCACCGCGAGCAGCGAAAGGAGGCAGAAAACATTGAGGACTTTGACGAGGTCGCTCACGGGTTGGGTTTCGCCTTCGGCGGGCGGCAGAGGATGATGGCGATGGGTGCGACGAGGAAGAGGACGACCGGCAGCGATGCGTGGAA
>JBMOIA010000350.1:0-1789 GCA_049317565.1 Terrimicrobiaceae bacterium
GGCCAAAAGCGGTTCTGGCGGCTCCAAACCTCGGCGCCCTGAAGCGCCACGCCCCGCTTGGCGGTTGCGCGCCGTCAGGGCCATCGGCATGATGAATCCCCTGTGGAAAAACCGCTCACCATCGCCGGCCGGAAATTCAATTCCCGGCTCCTGCTCGGCACCGGAAAATTTTCATCGAACGAAACGATGCGCGACGCCCTCGCCGCAAGCGGCTGCGAGATTGTCACGGTCGCCCTCCGCCGCGCCGACCTCAGCGGAAAAAAAGACCCGTTCGCAAACATCCTCGAATTCATCGATCCCGCGAAATACCTCCTGCTGCCGAACACGAGCGGCGCGATGAACGCCGAAGAAGCTGTCCGCCTGGCACGCCTCGCCGCCGCCGCCGGCCTGCCGAACTGGGTGAAGCTCGAAATCCACCCGGACCCCCACTACCTCCTGCCCGATCCGGTCGAAACCCTCGCTGCCGCCGAGGTTCTCGTGAAGGAGGGCTTCACCGTCCTCCCCTACATCAACGCCGACCCCGTCCTCGCGCGCCGCCTGCAGGACATCGGCACCGCCACCGTCATGCCCCTCGGCTCTCCGATTGGCAGCAATCGCGGCATCGAGACCCGCGCGCAGATCGAAATCATCATCCGCCAAGCCACGGTTCCGGTCATCGTCGATGCCGGCATCGGCGCTCCCAGCCACGCCGCCGAGGCGCTTGAAATGGGCGCGGACGCCGTTCTCGTCAACACCGCCATCGCCGCCGCCGAAGACCCCGTCCGCATGGCCCGGGCCTTCAAGGCCACCGTCGAAGCCGCCTACGAAGCCCGCGCCGCAGGCCTCCCCTCCCAACTCGATCAAGCCTCCCCCACCAGTCCCCTCGCCGCTTTCCTGAAGAGCCAAAAATAAAACTCCGCTTCTTGCTTTGGGATATCCAATGGATATACATTGAAGGTATGACAACGACCCTCCGTTCTTGGGGAAACAGTCAGGGAATCCGTCTGCCGAAGCCCCTGCTTGCCGCGCTCCGCCTTGAAACCGGAGCCGATGTCGAACTCGGCCTCACCCCGAAGAAGGATGCCATCCTCGTAAAGCCAGTTACTAAGCCGCGCCGCAGCCGTCGCAAGGTTCATCTCGAGGAATTGGTCGCTGCGATGCCCCGCGGCTACAAACCGGTCGAACTCCCGTCGAAACCCGCAGGGCGCGAGGCCTGGTGATGCGCACCTACATCCCGGAACAGGGCGACATCGTCTCGCTGTCATTCGACCCTCAATCCGGCCACGAGCAAAAAGGCCGCCGCCCGGCGATGGTTGTCAGCAAGACCCTTTTCAACAAGGCCACGGGCATGGCCATTTTTTGTCCCCTCACCAACACCGACCGCCGCATGCCGTTCCATGTCTCCGTCGCCGGCCGCACTCCTCTCACTGGGTTTGTGATGTGCGAGCAAATCAAATCCCTCGATTTCCGGGCCCGGCGCGCCGCATTCATCCATAAAGCTCCGCGCAGTCTGGTCGACGATGTTCTCGGTATTGTCGAAGCCTCGATTTTCTGATTCCAAAGCCCTCCCCGCATACCAAGGCTTGCGTGCCAAGCTGGCACGACTTACCACAACGCTTTCCCCCATGGCAGAACATGTCTCGATAAACAACGGCCCGCGTCGTGAGCGTTCGGCCGCGGAGAAAGAATCCCTGCGGCGTTATTGGCGCTCGAACCTTCGGCTCATGGCCGTGCTGCTCGGGGTTTGGTTCATCGCGGGACTCGGATGCGGAGTGCTGTGGGCCGATTGGCTGAATCAATTCACGCTGCC
>JBMOIA010000351.1:0-1779 GCA_049317565.1 Terrimicrobiaceae bacterium
CCGACCCCGCCCTCGCCCGCGCGTTTTTCTCCACGATTTCCGAAAACGACTACCTGCCCCTCGTGCTCTCGAATCTCCGCGAGATCCGCGCTGCGCACCCGGCGAAATGGCGGGAATTCGCGAACCTCGCCATCGCCCTCGCGGTGGTGAACGATTCCGCCCCGCCCGCATTCTGGCCTCACCACCAGGTTGCGCAAAACCTCGTCCCCCGCCGCACCGCACCACCCGCCGAGCAATTCGCCGAATGGACCGCCGCCGCCGGATCCGGCAGGCTCCTCCTCGATCCCCGCAAACTTTCTCCCGGGCAACTCAAATTCGCCATCGATGCCTTCGTCGAACCCTCCGAACTCGAGTGGGCGCGGAAAAATGTCCGTCTCACCCGCTCGAATTTCGATCGTGCGTTTTCCCAAATCCGCTACCGCGATGACCGCATCAAATCCCGCGCCTTCGACTGGACCGGCGGCCCCTACACCCTCGCTGCCATTGCCAAGCAGGGCGGCATTTGCGTGGACCAAGCCTACTTTGCCATGATCGCCGGCAAGGCCCGCGGTCTTCCCACACTCTTCTTCACCGGCCAGGGCAGCGACGGCGGCCACGCCTGGTTCGGCTACATGAAAAGCGATGACCGCTGGGAACTCGATTGCGGCCGCTACTCGCAGCAGAACTACGCCGTCGGCCAGGCGCTCGACCCGCAATCCTGGCTCCCCATCAGCGACCACGATCTCAAGCTCCTTTCCGCGCGCTTCCGTGACCGCCCGGCCTTCGCCGCCGCCATGAACGAACTCGCCATGGCGTCCATTCATTCGAAAAACGGCGATCTCGCCCGCGCTGGAGCTTCCATCGAATCGGCATTGCGCGCCTGTCCGGAGAGTCCCGAAGTGTGGGAGGCAAAAGCCGCCCACCTCGCGCGCATCGGTGCCCCGCCCGCCGAAATCCTCCGCTTCCACGAAGACGCCGCCCGCCGCTTCGGGAACATCCCCGACCTCAAAGTCCGCCACCAGCAAGCCGCCGCCGCCATCCACCGCACATCGGGCGACGCCGAATCCGCCGCCAAACTCGAACGCCAAATCACCATGCAAAACCGCCGCAGCCGCTCCGATCTCAGCGTCTCCGTCGCCGCGGAAAAAGTCCGCGCCGCCATCGCCGCCGGCGACCTCGATGCCGCAGCCATCGAGTTCCACCGCCAGCTTCTTTCCATAGGCAAGGAGGGCGGCGGGAATTTTGCCAACGAGGTTGCCGTGCCGTTCCTCTCCGCGCTCCTGGAATCCGGAAACAAGGTCCGCGCCCGCCGCACCCTCGCCATCCTTCGCCGCGAACTCGCGCCCGAGCGCGGCCAACCGCTCGACCTGCTGCTCGCGCAATTCGAAGCCGCCGCACGCTGAAAAAAAGAAGCAGCCCGGTTGCTTCCCCTGCCCACTCCCTCCCCCAAGTTCGTGGGCGTTCCCTGCAACCGGGCTGATCTTTGAAATCGTTTAAGCAAACCCCGTGCCAACCGCGCGGCCCTGCGAAATTCGCGAAATCCCGCGGGCGCCTGCTCAAAAAGTTCCAAAATTGCTGTCGTGCTGTTGAAAAATAAACACACTCCCGCCCGATGAACGCCATCCTGCGCCTGCTGGAATTTTTTCTCGCCCGCCCGGCGCTGCCGTGGTCGGCCTTCGCGCTCTGGGCGTTCATCCTTTTTGTCGTTTCCGGCTCCCCGCCGCCGCAGGACATGAAAACCCTCGTCCCGTTCCAGGACAAAATCCTCCATTTCGTGTTCTTCGCGGGCGGCGCCTTCGC
>JBMOIA010000352.1:0-1779 GCA_049317565.1 Terrimicrobiaceae bacterium
ACCAACTCCTCGTTCACTCCTCGACGCAGCATCCGAGCGAAATCCAAACCATCGTTGCGGAAGTCCTCGGCCGCGACAAAAACCGCATCGTCGTCCACTCGCCCCGCATGGGCGGCGGATTCGGCGGGAAGGAAACCCAAGGAAACGCCCCGGCAGCCCTGGCAGCACTCGCCACTTTGAAAACCGGCAGACCCTGCCGCGTCCGCCTGAACCGCGATCAGGACATCATGATGACCGGAAAGCGGCATCCGTTCCTCGCCCGGTTCGAGGCGGGATTCGACGCCTCCGGGAAGATCCTCGCGCTGCGTGCCGAGCTTTTCAGCAACGGCGGCTGGAGCCTCGACCTCTCGCTGCCTATTTGCGACCGCGCGCTCTTCCACCTCGACAATGTCTATTACATCCCGAACGCGCATTTCAGCGGACGGGTTTGCAAAACGAACCTGCCCTCGAACACCGCATTCCGCGGCTTCGGCGGTCCGCAAGGTATGCTCATCATCGAGGAAATCATGGACCGCGCCGCGCGCCGCCTCGGACTCGACCCCCACGCCGTCCGCGAGACCAACCTCTATCACGGTTCGGGCGAAACGAACTCGACCCACTACGGCCAGGAAATCGGCGACAACCGCATCCAAAAAATCTGGCACGGCCTGAAGCAGCAGGCCCGGTTCGAGGAGCGCCAAAAGGAAATAGCCCGCTTCAACGCGGCCTCGCCAGTCCTGCGGCGCGGCATTGCGCAGACCGCCGTGAAGTTCGGGATCTCCTTCACCTTCACCCCTTACAACCAGGCCGGCGCGATGGTGCTGGTTTACACGGACGGGTCGGTGCAGGTGAACCACGGAGGCACCGAGATGGGCCAGGGCCTTTACACTAAAATCCTATCCGTCGCCGCCCGCGAACTCGGTATCCCGCGCGATCGCATCCGCATCACGCAAACCCGCACCGACAAAATCCCCAACACCTCGGCCACTGCCGCCTCATCAGGATCCGACCTCAACGGCGCCGCCACCGCCAACGCCTGCGCGCAAATCCGGAAAAACCTCGCGCCCGTCGCAGCAGACCTCATCGCCGCCTCGGCCGGAACCCGACCTGAAGAAGCCGCTCTGGTTTTTTCGCAGGGCAAAATCTCCGACGCGAAAAATCCCGCAGCCTCCGTCGAGTTCCAAGCCGCCGTTCGCGAAGCCTACCTGCGCCGCGTGCCGCTCGCCGCTTACGGGTATTACAGGACCCCCGAGATTCATTATGACCGGGCGAAAGGCCGCGGCCGGCCATTCTATTATTTCGCCTGCGGCTCCGCAGTCAGCGAGGTGGAAGTTGACACCTCGACTGGACAAACCCGCCTGCTCCGCGTGGACATCCTCCACGATGTCGGAGAGAGCCTCCATCCGGGAATCGACCGCGGCCAAATCGAAGGCGGTTTCATCCAAGGTTTCGGCTGGCTCACGAGCGAAGAGGTGGTTTGGAACGAAAAGGGCCACCTGCTCTCCCACGGCGCGAGCACCTACCAAATCCCCACCATCGGCGACGCCCCCGCCGAATTCCATGTCGCCTTCCTCGAGAACGCCACCCAACCCGGCACCATCCACGGCAGCAAGGCGGTCGGCGAACCTCCGCTCATGCTCGCCATCTCGGCGCGCGAAGCCATCCGCGGCGCCATCGCCGCCGCCGCCCCTCGCCCTGGCGAAATCCCCCTCGCCTCCCCCGCCACCTGCGAAGCTGTTTTCCGCGCCATCCACGGCATGCCGCTCCCGGCCGACGCCGCGAAGCGCCAAACCTACTGAC
>JBMOIA010000353.1:0-1772 GCA_049317565.1 Terrimicrobiaceae bacterium
TCCTGCAAAACCCTGTCGCGATCCCAATCATGCCAGAGCAAGTGAAATGCCTCGTCATAAATATGTAGCGTTTTTTCTTTTTCAGCCACTCCCTCGAACCACATTTCGATCTGCTCCCGCCGCACGAAGCAGTCCCTGCCGGCGGCCAGCACCAGCACCGGGACATTCAGCCGCGCGGCCAATTCCCCGCTGCCGTCGATCAGCGCGCCCAGCTCCGAGAGGAATCCCAGAGTGAAATCCGTGATGTGGTGGGGTTTCTGACGAAGCGAATCCTGGTATTCCTTGTTCCGCGTGATGCGTGGCGCCACCGAGGTGCCGTTGACGAACCGGCTCGGCGGCAGCCTCCAATGCGGCGCCAGCCCGGCCACCAGCCTCAACGCCTTTTTCACGATCCGCGGCACCTCGCGGCGCAATCCCACCACCGGCACCGAGAGCACCAGCCCGTCCACTCCCCCACCCCGCTCCGCCGCGAAGGATGCCGCCAGCAGCGCCCCCATGCTTTCCCCCATCAAAAACACCGGCCTGCCTCCGTTTTCCCGCCGCACGAATTCCACAAACTCCCCGATGTCCCGCACCTGCTTCTCCAGCTCCAGCGCCCGCCCCCGCCGCCGCGCGACCGGATCGTTCCCCTGCCCGCGCAATTCCATCGCGAAAAACGAAAAATCCCGCACCGCCATCGCCACCGGCTCGAATTGCTCCCCTGCCCCGCTCAGCCCGTGCACACACACCACCGCTCCCCGAGCCCCCTCGCGCCGCCAAGCCACACCGTGCAGCTCCTCCCCGTCATGCGCCCGCCACGCGAATCCCGTTGCCATTTTCATTGCCATTTCACTCACCGCCGGTAAATCGGACCCATGCTCCGCACCGCCGCCCTCCTCGCTCTCGTCGTTCTCCAAGCCACATCCTCATTCGCCGCACAACTTGACCTCGCCGTCATCCGATTTCCAGAACCAAAGACCGCCGAATCGCTCGACGCCGACCTCGCCGGCCAATCCCTCGCCGAAATCACCAACGCCGACCGCACCATCACCTCCGTCCGCGGCCTGCAGGGCGGCACCGTCCTCTTCGCCGCTTCCCTCCCCTCCTCCGCCACCGCCACTGCCACCCGCCTCGGCAACACCCGCGCCGATACCGAATTCTCCCTCCAAAACGGCATCCTCACCGTGAAAATCACCCTCACCGAAGGCGTCGATGCCGGCCTCCGCAAATTCTCCACCCGCACCTACCAGGGCTCCGCCCGCCTCCCCGCCGGCTCCCCGCGCACCATCTCGCTCCGCACGATCAACTCCAAAACCAAATCCGTCACCAAGGACAAAGCCGAGGTCCGCGAGACCACCACCACCCACGCCATCATCGCCCAGCTCCGCTGACCCGCCCGGCTCGCGAACAGATTGTGAACAACCTGCGAATTCCTGTCCGCAAAATCCAAAAACCCGCCGCGAACCTCGTGTTTTTCCCGGCCGCCCCACGCCGCACCCATTTTGTTCACACCCCAAAAAACCCGTGGAACGCCCATGCACATTGCGAGGAACACCGCCCCGCCCTGTTGTTCACACGATGAAGAAGAAGTCTTTCCTGACCCGAAAATTATTTTCTTAATACACATTGTGAACAAAGCCCGCCTCCCATGAAAAAAACCGCCACCACCGCGCTCGCCCTCCTGCTCCTCGCCGCCACATCCCAAGCCCACCCCGGCCATCACCACGAAACCGGACTCCCCGATTTCCCCGCCCACATCCTCCTCGGCCTCCAATACCTCGCCGCACTCCTCA
>JBMOIA010000354.1:0-1770 GCA_049317565.1 Terrimicrobiaceae bacterium
GCCGTCCGCACGAATTCGGAAAGGCAGCGGTCCGCTGGGCCAGCGGACCCTACCGGCGGCTTGCTCTGCGCCGCGGCAGAGACTACTTTCCCCCTGTGAAATTCCTCGCCATCCTTCTCGCCAGCCTCTCGCTGCAAGCTCCTGCATGGGCGTGTGCCGGTTGCCGCGTGATCAGCGAGGATCTCGAAGACACGACCGTCATGGCTGGATTCGCCTTCTCATGGGGCGTTGTAGCCATGCTGGCCTTCCTCTTTGCCCTTTGCAGCGGTTTGGGGTGGTTCGTTATGAAGACGATCAAGGCGGTGGACGCGAATCACAGTTCGGTCGGATGAGCGTTACCGACCTTCCGGCGGTCAACGCCGCGCTCAATTCCATCTGCACCCTTCTTCTCTTCGCGGGGTGGTGGTTCATCAAGCATGAACGCAAGCGGCAACACATCATCTGCATGGTGTCCGCCCTCGCCGTCTCGGCCCTCTTCCTGACGAGTTACGTCATCTACCACTACCACGTTGGCTCGATCCGCTTCACCTACGAGCATCCGGTGATCCGTCCGCTTTATTTTTTCATCCTCATCACCCACGTCTTCCTCGCCGCCGCCATTGTGCCGCTCGTTCTCATGACCGTGATCCCCGCGCTCCGCGCCCGCTTTGACCGGCATCGCAAATGGGCGCGTATCACACTTCCCCTTTGGCTCTATGTATCGATCACTGGTGTGATCGTTTACCTGATGCTCTACGTGTGGTTCCCGTCGGCCATGCTCGCGGCCTGAGGAATGTTTTAAACAGAAGGGAACGAAGGTAACGAAGTCGGAGGGTGTTTCTTCGTTTCCTTCGTTAGCTTTTGTACGATTTCTTCAGGGCAGATCCGCGTCGAAGTGCGCGAGGTCTTGGAACTCGGCGAAGCGTTCGAGGATGTGCTTCTGCTCGACGGAGCGCATGCGTTCGAGGCTGAAGGCTTCCACGTTGTAGCTGGCGAGCACACTGCCGACGACGACAGCGGTCTTCAGAGTCTTGAAGCTGACCTCGTGATTATCGCGACTGGCCAGGTAGCCGGTCAGTCCGCCGGCGAAGGTATCGCCCGCGCCGGTCGGATCGTGGATGTCTTCCAGCGGGTAGGCGGGGCAGCTGAAGAAATCATTGTCTTCACCGAAAAGGAGGCAGCCGTGCTCGCCTTTCTTCACCGCGACGATGCGCGGTCCGAGGGATTGGATTTTTTTTCCGGCTTTGATCAGGCTGGTTTCCTTGGTCAGTTCGCGCGCCTCGCTGTCGTTGAGGATGAGCATGTCGACGCGTTTGAGGAGATCGAGCAGCGCAGGTTGCGCGATGTTGATCCAGAGGTCCATCGTGTCGGCGATGACGAACTTCGGTTTTTCCATCTGGTCGAGGACCTGCAACTGCAAATCCGGTGCGATGTTGGCGAGGAGGACGTAGTCGCTCGATTTGAAATGGTCCGGAAGCTTCGGCGAGAACGTCTCGAAGACATTGAGCGCGACCGAGCGCGTCTCGCGTGTGTTCATGTCCCACATGTATTCACCGGACCAGCGGAAGGTCTTGCCGGCGGCGCGTTGCACGCCTTCGAGATTGATCCCGCGGCCTTGGAGGAAGTTCCAGTGGTCGGACGGAAAATCCTCGCCGACAATGGCGACGAGATTTACCGGCGAGAAATACCCGGCGGCAACGGAGGCGTAGGAGGCCGAGCCCCCGAGCAGATCGAAGCGTTCCTCGACGGGAGTTTTGACGTCGTCGAGCGCGATGGAACCGACAATGAGAA
>JBMOIA010000355.1:0-1761 GCA_049317565.1 Terrimicrobiaceae bacterium
TGCGGCTCGCGGAGGTATTCGAGGAACGACTCGACATCGGCATCGGTGACGGCGCGTTTTGGAGCGGAGACGGAAATGGATTTGTAATCGGGGAGGGTGAAGGCGGGGATTTCCACGACCGTGGCGCGGATGCGCATGGATTTGTCCTCGGCGATGTGGGCTTCGGGGACATCGCGCACGCCGTGGAGTTTCAGGTTTTCCTTTTTCGCGGCTTCGCGGATGGCTTCGCCGATGAGGTTTTCGCGGACTTCCTCCTCGATTTGTTGGGCGTAGCGTTTTTCGACGATGCCTGCGGGGGCCTTTCCCGGGCGGTAGCCTGGGATGCGGGCTTGGGCGCGGAATTGGGCGGCGGCTGTGTCCCATTCCTTTTTAACGCGGTCCGGGGGGAGTTCGATAACGAGGTCAACGATGCAGTTTGGTTTCCGGTCCAGTGCGACTTTCATGATGAGCCGGACAGGGAAGCAGAAGCGGGCCGGTGCCGCAACCGGACACTCGAAAAAAACTGCGGTGCTGGCATTGCGGGTGGGGCCAGTTTAGGTTGATTGCAGATTTTATGGACGAACGGGTCATCGTGATTGGCGCGGGTGCGGCGGGATTGTGCGCCGCCGAGCGGCTGCTGGAGCGGGGGATCGAGCCGTTGGTGCTCGAGGCTTCCGACCGCGCCGGCGGGAGGGTGCGTTCTCTGGAGGGGTTCGCCGATATTCCGATCGAGCTCGGGGCGGAGGAGGTGCATGGCCCCGACAATGCGGCGGCGCGGCTCGCGACCAAGCTGGGGATTGATTTGATCCACCATGTGACGCTCGACGATGTGCTGCGGCTGGACGGAAAGCTGATGACGCTCGACCAGGCGCAGAGGGATCCCGATGTGGCGCGGGCGTGCGATTTCATCGACAACCTCGGCAACTACCGCGGGGAAAATTGGACGGCGGAGGATTTTTTGGTGCGCTCGCATTTTCCAAGGCGGGCGTGGCACTACCTGGATTCACGGCTGGGCGTGGAACACGGGACGACGCTCGACCGGCTCGCGGTGCGTGGGTTTGCCACTTATCAGAAAGGCTGGGAGTCGCGGGAGACGAACTACACGCTGGCCGGGAGCTACGGGGATTTGTTCCGTCCGGCCGTCGAGCGGCTCGGAGAGCGGATCCGCTTGAATGCGGCGGTGGCGGCGATCGAGTGGGGAGGGGAGCCTGTGGTGCGGTTGTTCAGTGGCGGCGAGATTCGGTGCCGGGCGGTGGTGGTGACGGTGCCCTTGCCCATGTTGCGCGAGCGGCTCCTGCATTTTTCGCCGCAATTGCCGAAGGAAAAAATCGCGGCGGCCGACAGCATCGGCATGGACACCGGGATGAAGATTCTTCTGAAGTTCAAGCACCGGTTTTGGGACGAGACGACCTACTTCATCCACACGGACGGCTTCCTGCCGCAGTTCTGGGCGGCGTGCAAAGGGAAGGCATCGGGGTCGCATGTGCTGACGGCGTTCGTGGGCGGTTCGCGGGCCGAGGCGCTCGACAACATGGGCGTGGACCCGGTGCGGTTCGCGATCGAGGAACTCGACGAGTTGTTCGGAGCGAGGCTGGCGTCGAGGTCGTTCGAGCGCGGGCTGGTGGCCGACTGGGGCGCGGATCCGTATGTGCGGGGGCTTTACAGCTATCCCACCACACTGACCACCGAGGCGAGCCGCGAGGCGCTGGCGCGGCCGGTGGAGAGGAAATTGTTTTTCGCCGGCGAGGCCACCAATACGCACGGGGCGAGCGGCACGGTGCA
>JBMOIA010000356.1:0-1760 GCA_049317565.1 Terrimicrobiaceae bacterium
CGGGAACTCCGCGTTTTGAAGGAACAAAACCAAGAGGCATCCCGGCAGTTGGTCTCGCTCACCGAAGCAGTGCAGGTCCTCGTCCAGTCGGCGGAAAAACTCAACCCGCAGGCACGGATGTCGGTGGAAACCGAACTCCGGAAAACCGCCGAAATCCTCGGCGCGGCGAATGCACCCGAAGCCGGTGCAGCACCCTCGGGGCTCGGCAACGCGATGGTCCTTGAATTCAAGCCGGACCTCTCGCTTATCGTTGCGAATGTCGGAAAAGTCCACGGCGTAAAAGTCGGGATGCCTTTCCGGATCATCCGCGACGGCCGTCAAATCGGAAGCGCCAAGGCGGTCGATGTGCGGGAACGCATCTCGGGTGCCGTGGTTCAGGATCTCGCCTCCGAAATCCCGGAGGTCGGAAAAGGCGACCTCCTCCAGGTGGACGCACGGTAAAAATCACAAAAACAAACACCATGCTGGTAAAATCGACATACAGGTATGCGAAGATCTCGGCCTTCAAGGCCCGCGAGGTCACGCGCGCCATCCAGGGCATGCCCGCCACGGATGCGCTCGACCTCCTCCGCTTCACGCCCAAGAAGGCGGCCGTCCTTATTCTCAAAACCCTCAAAAGCGCCATCGCGAACGCCGAGAACAACAATAGCCTCAATGCTTCCGACCTCGTGGTGAAAGAGGCGGTCGTTGGCGAAGGTCCCACCCTCAACCGCTTCCAGCCGAAAGCCCGCGGCAGCGCTGGTCCCATCCGCAAGCGCACCAGCCACATCAAGGTTGTGCTGACCGACGAAATCGAAATCGTCCGCCGCGCGGACAAACCCAAGAAGAAGAAAAAAAACTCCGCCAAGAAACCTGCCAAGGCGAAAGCCGCAGCCGAAACCGCGGAACAACCAGCTGCCGAAGCCGCCACCGCGGCCCCCGCCGCCGAAAACAAGGAAACCAAGGAATAAACCATGGGACAAAAAGTAAACCCGATCGGCTTCCGCCTCCCCGTCACGCGCGACTGGGGCTCCCGCTGGTATGCCTCCCGCAAGGATTTTGCCGACTATCTTATTGCGGATGACCGCATCCGCACCGCCCTCAAGAAAAAGCTCAAGCAGGCCGCCATTTCCCGCATCGTCATCGAGCGCGCTTGGAACAGCATTCGCGTCACCATCCACACCGCACGCCCGGGTGTGGTGATCGGCCGCCGCGGCCAGGAAATCGAGAACCTCACGAAGGAGGTCAGCGACCTCGCCGATGGCAAACAGGTCAAGATCGACATCGTGGAGATCAAGAACCCCGACTTGGACGCCCAACTCGTTGCGGAGAATGTCGCCTCGCAACTCGAGCGCCGCATTTCCTTCCGCCGAGCGATGAAGCGTGCCGTCCAAATCACGATGGAACAGGGCGCTCTCGGCATTAAAATCCGCTGCGCCGGCCGCCTCGGCGGCGCGGAAATCGCCCGCACCGAGCGCTATCACGAGGGCAAAGTCCCTCTCCATACGCTCCGCACCCCGATTGACTACGGTTTTGCCGAAGCCGAAACCGTCGCCGGCAAGATCGGCGTCAAGTGCTGGATTTGCAAAAAAGAGGTCGTCGAAGCCAGCAAGCCCGCAGAATCCCCCGCTCCGGCCGAAACCCAAACCGCCGCGCCTACGCTGGCAGCCGTCTCGGACGCCTGAACGAAACCGGATCAACAGAGGATAAGCCATGCCATTGATGCCCAAACGCGTGAAGTATCGGAAGTCCCAGCGGGGATCCCGCAAGGGCTTCGCTTC
>JBMOIA010000357.1:0-1758 GCA_049317565.1 Terrimicrobiaceae bacterium
TTCGTCCATGTTTACGCCCATGAAATCAAGGAGGTCCGCCCGCTCGAGGTGGACTTCCGCGTTGTGTGCAGCAAGGGCTTCTATGTCCGCACCTACGCTCATGACATCGGGCAGGAACTCGGCTGCGGCGCACACCTGAAATCCCTCCGTCGCACGAAATCGGGAAAATTCTCGGTGGATGGCGCGGTGACCGTGGACGAACTCAAAAACGGACCCGCCGAAGCTATTGCCGCCCGGGTCCTCAGCCTGCCGGCCGTCTCCCGGCTCCGCGGCGCATAAACATGCTGGTCCTCCGCTCCATCGACGCGCTCGCCGGAATCGAACGGCCCGTCGTTCTGGCGGCGGGGGTTTTCGACGGCATGCACCTTGGCCACCAGGCCGTCCTCAGCACCGCACTGGAACAGGCGCGCCGCACAGACGGCACTGCGGTGGCGCTCACTTTCGATCCCCACCCGGCATCCATCCTGCGTCCGGACGCGCCGCAGCGAATCCTCAGCTCGACCGAACTCAAGCTGCGCCTCATGTCGGACCTCGGCATTCCCGCCGCCCTCGTCGTGGAATTCACCCCAGCCTTCGCCGCCACCGCTGCCGAGGAATTCATCCGCAACCTCGCCGCTTCCGCAAAAAAACTCGCCGGCATCTGCGTAGGCGAAGGCTGGCGGTTCGGCCACGCGCGCCGCGGTGATGCGAACCTTCTTCACACGCTCGGGGCTGAACTCGGGTTCTCCACCACTGCCGTCGAACCGGTCCGCATCGGCGGCGCCGTGGTCAGCAGCACCGCCATTCGTGCCTCACTGGAAAAAGGGGACCTCGCCAGCGTCTCGCAATTTCTCGGCCGCGACTACTCGATCCCCGGCACCGTTCTCCAAGGCCGCGGCATGGGGCGCCAACTCGGTTTCCCCACCGCCAACATCGGCAACCATGGCGAGCAATTCCCGCCCGATGGCGTTTACGCCGTCCGCGCCATCCTCGATGGGCAGGAAATCGGCGGCGTGGCGAATATCGGCGTCCGCCCGACCGTCACCGATTCCCGCGAGCGCGTTCTTGAGGTCCACCTCTTCGATTTCTCCGCCGACATCTACGGCCGCAGCATTGAAATCGCCTTCCTCCACTACCTCCGCCCCGAAAAAAAATTCCCCGACCCCGGCGAGCTCCGCCGTGCCATCGAGGCGGACGCCCGCTCCGCCCGCAGCCTCCTTTCCGAACGCCGAGCCGCATGAGCGCCCACTGGCACTTCCGTTCGCACAATGAAACGCACGCCCCCGGCGGCAAGCCGCGCGAGGTTTACAACGACCTCTTCAAGCGCATCGACCAGATGTCGGATTCGCAAATCCGCGCCCTCGACGGCCGACTCGAGGCGACCATGCGCGAGATGGGCGTCACCTTTGACATCCACCGCGACCTGCCCTGGACCAAACGCGCATGGTTCTGCGACCTCCTCCCGCAAATCTTCACGCCTGACGAATGGGCGCCACTCGCCGCTGGAATCCGCCAGCGCCTCCGCGCGTTTGAGATGTTCCTCGCGGACATTTACACGGAGAAAAAAATCCTCCTCGACGGCGCGATCCCCGTCGCTCCCGTTCTCGGCAGCGATTTTTTCCAGCGCGCCGCCCATGGACTTCCCGTCCCCGGCGGCTCGCGCCTCCACATGAGCGGCATCGCCGTTTGCCGCCTGCCCGACGGATCACTCGCCGCGAAGCACCATTATTTCGCGAACGCCTCGGGCATTTCCTACATGGTGCAGAACCGTCGCGCCCT
>JBMOIA010000358.1:0-1751 GCA_049317565.1 Terrimicrobiaceae bacterium
GGTCAGCGCGGGAAAAGCGGGCGCGTGCCGCCGTGCATGAGGATTTGGTGGTTCAGGAAACTGTCGGCGATCGTGGTGTGGAGCGAGAGGAGCGAGCCGAGCAGCGATTCGGAGTGGGCCTGAATTATGGGTTTCCCAGTGCCCTGAAGGCCGGCGGCGAGGAGGGCGTTCCAATCGGTCGTGCGGATGGCGGAGGCGAGGTTCTCGATTTCGGCGATCGCGCGCCCGGTGGCGGGCGAGAGGCCGCTTTCGCTTTCCCGGATGCGCGAGGCGCAGCCATTGAGGCAGCGGAGGACCGAGCGGGGTGTGACGGGATTCGCCCACAGCAGTTCGAGCATCGGGACCGGCTCGATGCGCATCTGGTAAACGCGGCGGTAGATATCCCGGCTGTTCAGCATGCGGAGGAACGCGGAGAGGCGGATTTCGAGGGCCCCGCTGCGGCGGGTGGAGTCGGGCGTCTCGAGGAGGGAGGCGGAAATCGAGGCGACGGCGTTGGCGGTGACGGCGGCGCGTTCGAGGAGTTGGCCGATCTCGCAAAATCCCCAGCCGTCATCGGCGAGCATGGTGGCCTTCGCCGTGCCGAAAAATTGAGGAATGACACCGCGGGCGAGCGCGCAGAGCTCGCGGCTCGTGGAGGAGAGCGTTTCGGAGGGCGCCTCGGGGGTGAACCCGGCCGCATCGAATTTTTCGCGCATGCGGTTCACCACCGCCCAGGCGTCAATGCTTAGTGTTTCGAGAACGGATTGGGCGTTGCCGAACGCGCGCGAGATGGTGCTGACAATCGAGCCCGGTTCGGACGGGTCGAGCGTGAGGCGGTAGCGCCCTTCTGGGCTCGAGATGGTGCGGCGCGTGGCGGAGCCCTGTCCTTCGAGCATCGGAAGGATGCGGTTCCAGACCGGGCGGTAATTCATCCGCTCGACGGGATTGAGTTCCTCGAGTTCCAGCGACTCGATGGCGGCGACCATGCCCGCGAGGTCGTAGGCGCGCTCGAGGTAGCGGCCGATCCAGTAGTAGGAATCGGCAACACGGCTGCTCACGCCATGGGACGGGAGTTTCACATCGGCTTGGCGCGAGGGGTCCCATGTCTCACCGACGGTGCCGATGCCGACACGGACCCAAGTGTCCTTCGACCCGCCGCCGAGTTCCGACGAGGTGAATTCCGATTCGGTGGTGGAGACGCGGGTGAGGGCCCCGGGGAAAACATGGAAATCCCCACCCGATTCGCGGATGGCAAAAACGATGTGGTCCTGGCGGCGGCGGCGCTGGTCGCCATCCTGGAACGAAACGGTCTCGGCATCGCATTCCTGCGGTTGCGCGACAAAGCCCGAGGGGTTCGCCCGGATGCGCTCGCGGGCGGCTTCGACTTTTTCTGGATGGGGGAGGCGCCCGTCCCCGCCGAGGACGATCTCCTCGCCGTAGAGGATGCGGACCGTGAAATTTTCCAGGCTGTCGAGGACCATGTCACGCTGGTCGGCATCGCCGAGCCAGTAGGTCGGCAGTGTTTTGAGGAGCGGGCGCTCGCCAAGGTAATAGCGGATGATTTGCGCGGAGAACGGCAGGAGGGCGCGGTCGTCGGCGAGTTGCGAGCCGATGGCATTCACGACGGCGACGCTTTTTTTGCGGATGCAATGGACGAGCCCCGGCACGCCGAGGACCGAATCGCGGCGGAAGACCATGGGATCCATCCAACGGTCCGAGAGGCGCGAGTAGATGACATCGACCTTGTTCAGGCCGGAGACGGTTTTGAGGTA
>JBMOIA010000359.1:0-1749 GCA_049317565.1 Terrimicrobiaceae bacterium
ACCATGCCGCAAGCGCCCGCCAACGGAAAGGACGCACTTGGGAATTGTGCCCCGGCCGCACCGCGACTAAGACTCCGCCCGCCCATGCAGCTGGAGCGAAAACTCGACGCCTTCCGGAAAAAAACCGACGCCGCCCTGGACCGTTGGCTGCCTTCCGAAAAAACCCGCCCCGCCACCCTCCATCGCGCCATGCGCTACAGCGTCTTCGCAGGCGGCAAACGCCTCCGCCCCGCGCTCTGCCTCGCCGCCGCCGAGGCTTGCGGAGCCACTCCGGCACGCGCACTGCCCGCAGCCTGCGCCGTCGAATGCATCCACACCTACTCGCTCGTTCATGACGACCTCCCCTGCATGGACGATGACGACCTCCGCCGCGGCCGCCCCACCACCCACAAGGCGTTCGGCGAAGCCGTAGCCGTCCTCGCGGGCGATGCGCTGCTGACCATCGCCTTCGAGATCCTCGCCCAGACCCGGAAAACTCCGCGCTACGGCCTCCAGGATTTTTTCAGCGAACTCGCCGGTTCCGCCGGAAGCCAGCTCCTCGTCGGCGGCCAGGCGGCCGATATCGAAGCGGAAGGAAAAAAACATACACCGGCCGAGCTGTTGTTCATCCACCGCGGCAAGACAGCCGCCATGGTGGCGACAAGCCTGCGCCTCGGCGCCATGGCAGCCAATGCCACGCCCGCTCAAGTGAAAGCGCTCGGTGCTTTCGGCGCGCAGCTCGGCCTCGCCTTCCAAATCATCGACGACATCCTCGATGTCACTCAATCGAGCAAAAAACTCGGCAAGAGCGCGGGCAAGGACGCCGCCGCCGGCAAGGCGACATACCCCGCCGTGTTCGGCCTCGAAAAATCCCGCCGTGAAGCCGCACGCCTCACCGCCCTCGCCCATGCCGCGCTGGAACCTCTCGGCCGCAAGGCCGTATTTCTCCACGCGATGGCCGACCACCTGCTCGCGCGGGAATTTTGACGCCGACCATGGGCGCTCCGCGGGCTTGGCATTTCTGGGGTGCATTGGGCGTGTCAGCCG
The DNA here is from genome assembly GCA_049317565.1 of Terrimicrobiaceae bacterium. Classification (GTDB taxonomy): domain Bacteria; phylum Verrucomicrobiota; class Verrucomicrobiia; order Chthoniobacterales; family Terrimicrobiaceae; genus UBA967. Next base: position 1,027 of record JBMOIA010000359.1, read on the forward strand.
CAGTGACGGCGCTCGCCTGCTGGGTGGGGTGGACTTTCCTCATCCAGCCCATGGACGCCGCGGTCAAAACCGGTGGCAAACTCCGCGAAGCCTGCCTGCGCGAAACCGGCATCGCCCCGCGCATCCTCGCCAACGCCGGCGCCCTCTTCAACCAATCCTCCGACGCCCAGGAATTCACCGTTCTCGAAAAACGCGAAACCTTCTCCGAAACCATCCCGGGCACCGGACCGCTCGAAGCCACCGCCACCCTCAAGGTCGGATTCTTCGCCCGCGAAAAACTCGAAATCCAGGTCCACCCCGGCGGCCGCACCGCTACCGCCACCTTCCCCCCAATGCGCATCCTCGACCTCGCGATCGAGTCCCCCGCCCTCGCCTCCCTCCCCCCGCCTGCCCGCGAGCGCGCCGAACGCCTCCTCCGCCGCGCCGCGAAGTCGAAATTCGGAAAAACCTCCACCGAAGCCGCCCGGGTGGTTTTTTTCGAAAAACTTAAAAATGCCGGAAATTCAGTTGGTTGCAGTATTTCCGCAGCCGAGTAACCAACATTTACCCACCCGCGGCGCTTGCCCCCCGCATTGAACGGCGGGTAAACTTTCCGGCTCATGCGGCGCTGGCTCTTCTGGATATTCCTGCTGCTGTTCGTGTCCGGTTTGGTGGCCGTCCCCACCGCCAACCGCGCGAATGTCCGTGTCGCGGACGGATTCGACCTTCCCGTCGGAAAACCAA
>JBMOIA010000360.1:0-1738 GCA_049317565.1 Terrimicrobiaceae bacterium
CCGCTGCCATGAACTGGTTCAAGGAAAACCCCGTCCCCGCCGGCATCCTCGGCGCCGGTCTCCTGCTGGCCCTCGTCGGCACATGGTTTGCCATGAATGCCTCGGCGACACTCGCCACGGCGCGGGAGACATTGGCAACCGAGACCACCCGCCTGCAGCGCATGGAGCGCCGCCAACCCCCGCTCACCGCCGGCAGCAGCGCCGCAGCGAAAAAATCCCTCGAAGACTACGAAGCCGCCATCCGCGGCCTCGCGACCACCCTCGCCGCCAAAGAGGAGCCACTCGAGGACATCAGCCCTGAAAAATTCCAGGACGAACTGCGCAAAGCCGCCAACCAACTCGCCCAGAAAGCCGCTGGTAAAAACACCACCCTGCCCGAATCCTTCCTGCTCGGCTTCGAGGAATTCCAGTCCCAGCTCCCGCCTCCCGATCAGACCCCCGCGCTCCACCGCGAATTCAAGGTCGTCAACCGCCTCCTCAACGCCATCCTCGATCTCGGCATCTCGGAAATCACGCTCCTCAAACGCGGCAGGGACGAAACGGAAAAACCCGCCGAACCCGAACCGCCCGCCGCTCCAGGCCAGTCGCCGGAGGAGGCCGCCATTCCCCGCCTCGCCGTCCATCCATTCCAACTCGTCTTCAGCGCCAAGCAGGATGTGGTCCTCAAGTCACTCGACCTCATTCCTGCGGAAAGCCAGTTCCTCGTCATTCGCTCGCTGAGCCTGGAAAATAGCGCCCCCGAACCTCCCTCCACCAAAAACCCCGCCGAGGAACAAGCCTCTCCGCTCGATGCCCTCCTCCCCGGAGAAGTCCCGCAGGAAAAAATCGATGTCGTCTTCGGCCGCGAAACCGTGAAAGCCTCACTCGATATCGAGCTCCTCGATTTTCCCAATCCACCCGCGGCATCTCCAACTCCACCGCCCGCCACCCAGCCGCCGCCCGCAAACTAACCCATGGACTGGCTGAAAAAAAACTACGACCTCGCCCTCCTCGGCCTCGCCTCTCTGGCAGTCGCCGCCAGCGCCGCCCTCTTCGCCCTCGGTGGCCCGGGTGAATCGGACCAACCCACGCTCCCCCCCATGCCCCAGCGCCCGGACGCCCAAGCACCCGCATCGCCCATCGAAGGCGTCCGTCAAGCCACCGCACTCCTCGAAAGCGCGCCCACCACCGCACCCAAAAACCAATCCGAAGCCGCGCTCCGCGGCTCACCCTTCGTCTCCCGCCCCTACCTTCTGAAGGATGGCAAACTCTTCGACCCCATCGAGGGCGGCGAAGACCTCCACCCCCCGCTCACCAACGCCTGGGTCATCGCCAACAACCTCGACTACTCGAACCCCGGCCTCGCGGCAGCCGACCCGGACCAAGACGGCTTCACCAACGAAGAGGAGTTCGTCGGCAAGACCGATCCGGGCGACCCTCTATCCATGCCCCCCTCGTTCACGAAACTCCGCCTCGTCCGCTTCACGCCCATCCCCTTCCGCATTGAATTCAAAGGCGACCCCTCCGGCGAGGGCACGGAGTTCCAGATCAACCTCAAGGACCTCAAAGGCTCCTCCCGCACCCAATACAAAAAAATCGGCGACACCATCGAAGCCGGCCCCGACCGTCCGCCCTACAAAATTCTCTCCTACGCGAAAAAAGAAGCCCCCAACGCCCGCGGCGTTCTCTCCGACATTTCCGAACTCACCATCGAAAACGCCTCCACCGGCGAAAAAATCGTCCTCCTTTACAATCAGGA
>JBMOIA010000361.1:0-1736 GCA_049317565.1 Terrimicrobiaceae bacterium
CCCTCGGGGTTGCGGTTCAGCGGGGCGAGCCAGAGGATGTTGATGCCGAGGTCGCGGAAGTAGCCCTCTTCGATGCGCTGCTGGATGCCCGCGAAATCGCCGCCGTAGTAGTTCGCTTGCGGGAGCACACGGCCGTCGTCCACAGGGCGGGTGTTCGATTTGTCGCCGTCCACGAAGCGGTCGGTGAAAGCGTAGTAGAGAATGCCGTCCTGCCATTGGAAACCGCCATCGGGTTTGACCTGGCCGCGGGCGGTATTGGTGATGCGCCCGGCCGAATCGGCGGCGGCAAGGCGGATCCACGAGTTCGCGGGAAAACCGGAGACATCAATCTTGATGGTATCGCCCTCGCGCACAAACGGGACGGTGGCGCTGGAGCCGTCGGGGTTTTGGGCGATGGCGGAAATTTTGGTGACAGGATCGCTGCCGGGGATGATGCGGAAGGCGAGGGAATCGGCGCTGGAGCTTTCAACGAAGAGCGTGGGCGGATTGCCGGCTGGCGCGGGGGCGCCGTCGATGAGGGCGTTTTGTCCGTCGGCGCTTTGGCGCGGGTTTGAGGAGTCGGGGGTCCACTCGCCATCGACGAAGAATTTGTATTCGTTGGGACCGGGAGGGAGTTCGATGCGTGCCTCGAAAACGCCGGGGGATGTCTCGGTGAGCGGATTCGCGCTGGTGCTCCAAGCGTTGAAGGAGCCGGCGACAAAGACGGAGGTTGGTTTTTTATCCTTCCGTTCGAAACGGAACGGCACGCTGCGGTCCGGTTGCATGGCGAGCGAGAGGATGGCTTCGCCGGAGGTGGAGTTGTTGGTTTCCGAGGCGATGCGGAGCGGGATGTCGATGAGGCCGCCGGCGGATTTTTCGGTCGTGACGGTGAGGACGAGTGACTGCGGGTCGAGCGATGCGGTGAAGTGGTCGCCCTTCGCGGGGAAGTCGAGGCGGAAGCCGGGAGCGGGCTCGTAGAAGCGGCGCATGTCGAGTGCGAGAGGTTTTCCGGCGGTGGCGTATTGGAGTGGGATCCAGCCGATGTATGGCGCGGCCCAGGCGGGCAGGATGGCGACGAGGACAAGCGCGAACGCGGCGGCGAGCGTGTGTTTTTTCATGGCGGGGATGGGTCTGGTGTTCCAGCGCGGCGGCTACTTTTTCGAAACCTCGAGGTAGAGCGGCGTGAGCGGGGGAATGGTTTCAATCTCGAGCCCGGTGGCGCCGATCGACTCCGCGCTGGCTTCGATGCGGAGCGGTTTTTCGGCGGCGAGTTTGTCGGTGAAGACGACTTCGGATCCCGGCAGGGCGCGCAGCGCGGCTTCGGGGAAGCGGATGCGGACATTGTGCATGGCGCTCGAGGGATTGAGGTTCACGACGACAAGGAATGCCTGGCCGGTGGCGGGGTCGGCGCGCATGAACGAGTAGAGCCAATGACCGCTCGCAGTTTCGCCCTCGAGGCGGCCGTAGGCGGGATTCGAGAGGTTCGTTTCGCTGAAGGGAATGAATGAACCGCTGCGGAAGGCGGGTTCGTTGACGAGCGGGAGCAGGCGACCGTAGAAAGCGCGCAAATCTTTTTGCTCGGGCGAGAGTTTGCCGCCGTCGAATTTCCCGTCGTTCACCCATTTCACGAACTCGGGCATGGACCAGTAGTCGAAGATCGAGGTGCGGGCGTCCTCGCCGCCGAAGCCTTCGGTGCCATGGGCCGGTTCGCCGACTTCCTGGCCGTGGTAGAGCATCACGGGACCGCGAGAGAGGCC
>JBMOIA010000362.1:0-1733 GCA_049317565.1 Terrimicrobiaceae bacterium
ACCTACAATCTCGTCCAGTATTTCGGTGAACTCGGCGCGGACCTGCTCGTGAAGCGCAACGACGAAATTTCCATTTCCGAAATCGCCGCGCTCGCGCCCGAAAAAATCGTCGTCTCGCCCGGACCCTGCACGCCATCGGATGCCGGAGTCAGCTGCGATACCATCCGCGAATTCGGAGGTAAAATTCCGATCCTCGGCGTGTGCCTCGGCCACCAGAGCATCGGGCAGGTTTACGGCGGCGAAGTCATCCGCGCCCCGCGCCTCATGCACGGCAAAACCTCGCCCATTCTGCACTCCGGCGAAAATGTGTTCGCCGGCCTGCCGTCGCCATTCGAGGCCACGCGCTACCATTCGCTCATCGTGAAACGCGAAACACTCCCCGCCTGCCTGAAAATTACGGCGGAGACCGCCGAAGGCGAAATCATGGGCCTCGCGCACCGCGAACTCCCCGTCTTCGGCGTGCAATTCCACCCCGAATCGATCCTCACCACCCACGGGAAGCAGTTGCTCAAAAATTTTCTCGGGCTTGCCTGACCCCCGCCGTCACAAAAATTCCGCCCACGCGCGGAATGCGCCGCGCACGCAAGGCTCCAGCGGCGGAAGCACGGCCGCGGATTCGCGCACAAGCACATCCGCATCCATTCCCGACCCGTCGAAAAATTCCCGCGCATCGTCCACCAGTTCGCGGAACAGCACGGGCGTCATTTCCGGGTGGAATTGGAACCCGTAGAACCCGCGGCCGAACCGGAACGCCTGATTCGCCGTCATCGCGCTCGAAGCCAACCGCTCCGCACCCGCAGGCAGATCGAAAACATCCCCGTGCCAGTGTGTGGCGGCAAATTTCGCGGGAAAATGCCCCAGGACCGGATCGCCTGCGGCGCCGTCCGCCAGCGTGACCGGGAAAAATCCGATTTCCTTTTGCGCCGCCCGCCGCACCTCCGCACCGCACGCCCGCGCCATCAATTGCCCCCCGAGGCACAGTCCGATTACCGGTTTTCCCGCCTCCGCCGCTGCGCGCACGAGCCGACATTCCCCCGCGAGGTAGGGGTATTTTTCATCCTCCCACGCGCTCTGCTCGCCGCCACCGAGCGCCAGCCCGTCATACCCACCGAGCCGCTCGGGCACAGGTTCGCCGCGATGGGCGTGCAGCACCTCGAGCGCCACCCCTGCGCCGACCAGCACCTCCGCCAGCAGCCCCGGTTTGTCCACATCCCCGTGTTGGATGAAAAGCACCCGCTTCACTGGCGCGATCGAAACCCCGCCGACTACGCGCGGAAACAAAAAAATCAGCCCCTGCGCACATTTCGGAATTGCAAAAACCTCGCACTTTCGCCGAAATTCGCGCCCGTCGACCATCGCCATCCGTTGGTTCCACGAAAAACGATGTCACGAATTTCCAAATCCATGCCCGCAATCGCCGAGGATGAAGCCTATGTGGACCCCGCCGACTACGCGCGCGCCGAAATTAACGCACCGCTCACCGCGAAGCAGAAAATCGGTTTCTACCGCGAGATGCTCCGCATCCGGCGCTTCGAGCAGGTTTCGCTGAAATACTACAACCAGGGCGCGATGGGCGGGTTCCTGCACCTCTACATCGGCCAGGAGGCGGTGGCCGTCGGCACCGTCTCGCTCCTCGGCAAGGACGACCATGTCATCACCGCTTACCGCGACCACGGACACGCCCTCGCCGTGGGCATGGGCATGAACGAGTGCATGGCGGAACTTTTCGGCAA
>JBMOIA010000363.1:0-1733 GCA_049317565.1 Terrimicrobiaceae bacterium
TGGTCTCCATGCGCTTCTTGGTGAGCGGGCCGGTGTCTTGGATGCGGCCGTCGGCAAAGCTGTGGATCACGCCGCGCGGGCCGAATTTCTTTTTGAAGTCGGGGTTCTTCGGGTAGTCGGGATTCTCGGGCTCCTCCTCCGCGTTGAGGTGGTAGAGATTTCCAAAAAACTCGTCGAAGCCGTGGTTGGTCGGGAGCATGTCGTCGCGGTCGCCGAGGTGGTTTTTTCCGAACTGGCCGGTGACATAGCCTTGCGCTTTGAGCAGCGTCGCGATGGTGGGGTCCTCTTTTTTCATCCCCTCCGGAGCGCCGGGAAGGCCGACTTTCGTGAGGCCGGTGCGGATGGGGGATTGGCCGGTGATGAAGGCGGCGCGGCCCGCGGTGCAGGATTGCTGGCCATACCAATCGGTGAAAAACGCGCCCTCGCTGGCGATGCGGTCGATGTTCGGAGTGCGGTAGCCCATCATGCCGCGGTTGATCGCGCTGATGTTGAACTGGCCGATGTCGTCGCCCCAGATGACGAGGATGTTTGGTTTTTTCTCGGAGGCCTGCGCCGCGAGCGGGGCAAGGAGGGAAAAGGCGGCGAGGAGGGACGGCAGTAGTGTTTTCATTAATCTGGTTGGACTCGATGAGTATTCCGGTCCCTCCGCAGCAGCGCTATGCAGCATTCGCATAAAATGGCGAACGCCGCTGCGACCGGCTTGATTCCGTTTGGGGCGGAACCGAGAATTAAGGTGATAGATATGAACGACTCGGATTACCCGCCGCCCCCCGCGCAGGTTCTGAGCGGCGTCATCAAGCGCGAAGCCATCGAGGATTTTGCCGCGACGGTGCGGAGTTTTTTCGAACTCGATGCCATCCAACTCGAGCCGGGCGAGTCGCACTGCGAAATCAACTTCATCGCGGCGGGCAATGTGATGTTTTACCGGGAGAATTATCCGCTCCGCACGCATCTGTCCGGCGAGTTGATCGGCGGGCGCTTCGGGATCGGGCTGCCGGTTGGCGGCCCGCCGCTCAAATTCGCGGGCGAGGAAATGAATGCCTGTCGCCTGGCCTCGGCCATGACCGGCGAGCAGATGGATGTGCACGCCGCAGGAGGACTCGAGCAGGTCGTGGTTTTGGTGGACCAAAACCGGCTGCTCGAACTTGCGGAGGAAACGGGGCTTGATGCGGAGGTGTGCCGATCGCTGTCACCGGGACGCCCCACCATGCCCCTACTGGCCAAGCCCGAAGCTGTGAATGACTTTGCAAAAACAGCCCTGCATCTCCTTCGCGAAGCCGGGGAGATCGGGTGCGGACTCGGCCGCGAGGCGCTTGAAGATATCATCTACGGCGGGATTTTGAATCTGGTGGATGTGAAGGGGAGCATACGCGGTTTGCCCCCGGCCTCGGTGCTGGTGCGGCGTGCCGTTGCAATCGCCGACTCGATCGAAGGGCCGGTGCCGATCCTTCGGCTCTGCTCGCTCTTGCGCGTGAGTCCGGGAACACTCGAGCGGGCATTCAAAAAAACCACCGGCATGACGCCGTTCACATTTTTCCTACGGCGGCGTCTGAACCGCGCCCGGGCCGCTCTGCTTCGGGCCGACCCCGGCGAGCGGTTTGTATCCGACATCGCGCTCGAGCTCGGCTTTACCGAATTGGGGCGCTTTGCCGTCCGCTACCGCCACTTTTTCGGTGAGTCCCCCTCGCAGACGCTGCGCCGACGGCAAACCAGCGTTTCCGTTTTGCCGATTC
>JBMOIA010000364.1:0-1732 GCA_049317565.1 Terrimicrobiaceae bacterium
GCCACCGCCGAGGCCGTGAGGCTCGTCTTCAATTTGCGCTCGAGTTCCGTGCGGTGCTGCACCTCGGCGAGGCGCTCGGCCTCGCGGATGCCCGCCAATTCGGCCTCCGCCCGCTTGCGGTCCGTGATGTCCAGCAATCCCACGATCAACAGGCCGTCGATCGCGATGGCGTTGAAGACCACATCCCTCGCCTCGCCATCCTTGCGCACCACCCGGAATTCCATCGGGGCGACCGCCCCGCTGCGCTGCCGGGAGGCCGCCATCGCCGCATCCCATGTCCCCATCGTCTCGCGGCGGTAGTCGGGATCGGGATACGCCAGCTCCGCCCAACGCTCCACCGTGGGAATGTCCTCCAGCGTGTAGCCGAAGTTCCGAATGAATTCCCGGTTCAGAAAAGTGATCCCCGCCCCCTCCTCGCTGATCGCCATCGGCACGGGCACACGGTCGAGCGTGAGGCGCAGCTTCGCCTCGCTCGAGGCCAGGGCCTTCTCGGCGAGCTTGCGGCGCGTGATGTCCGTGAGCACGCCCTCCCACACGATCGAGCCGTCCCCCAGCTCCCTCGGCACCGACTCCGCCAAAATCCACCGCACCTCCCCGCGCACCACCACCCGGCACTCCTCGGAAAAAGGCACACGCTTCTCGAAGCACTCCGCGTTTTTCCTCACCCACCCGTCGAAATCCTCCGGATGCACACAGGCGAACGCCTTCATCGGATCGCTCAACGCCTCCTCGCGCTCCAGCCCCGTGTATTCCAGGAAGCGCGAACTCATGAAGGAAAACCTCGCCAGCTCAACCCCGGGCTCCAACACCATCGTGTAGGTGCCCGCCGGCATGTTTTCCGTCAATTCATACGCCGTGCGCTCGAGCGCGCGCTCCGCAACACTGGCGCTCACGGGGTGATCGGTCGATTTCATCGGGTGTTCAAAAAAATCCCGCCTGCTACGGCATCCCGCCGGACATTTTGGAGGCCAGGTTTTGCACCGTCGCCCAGCTCACCAGGCGCGACGCGCTCATCCCGAGCTTCGCCGCGATCCGCTTGCGGTGGCTCTCCACCGTCTGGGTCGAGATTCCCATCGCGGCCGCGATCTCCTTCGTGCTCGCCCCCCGCCCCAGCCATTCCACCACTTCCCGCTCCCTCGCGCTCAACCAGCCCAGGCCAGACGAGGCGCCTTTTTTCTTTCCAAAAAAAATCCCGTGCAACTTTTCGATCTCCCCGCGCAGCGTCAAGAAAGCCTGGCTTTTGTGGATCACCGAAAAAACAAACGGCCGCATCGCCGGCGGGCACCGGAAGGTCGCGGCCTCCCCCGAGACGATGATCGTGCGCGCCTCCGGCCGGATCTTCGCCAGCAGTTCCGCCACGGGAAACCCCCCGCCATCCGGCAACGCCAGGTCCAGCATCAACAAGTCCGGCAAATGCTCCCGGCAAGCCAGCGTCCCCGCCTTCTTCGTCTCCGCACGCGCCACCACCTCGATCAAATTCTCCGCCTCTAACATCGCCGCCGCCAAATCCCTGAACATCACCGAATCCTCCACCACCACACAACGCAGCCGCTGCTCTCCGGCGGGCTTCGCTTTTCCGTTTGGTGGCTGCTTTTGCAAGTTTTCGAACTTTGTCTTTTTTTACAAAAAACCCCTCGCGAATCTCCATACCCATTAATGGGTGTGTCGACCCCAGGACAGCGTTCCCCAGGATTCCCGCATTTGCAAAAAATTCCTCCGCACGCCAGCACCC
>JBMOIA010000365.1:0-1728 GCA_049317565.1 Terrimicrobiaceae bacterium
TGGCTCGCGCCGGAGCAGGTGAGGGTGGTGACGCTCAATGCCGACCCTGCGCTGGTGGATTACGCCGAGGAGATCAGGAAACAACTCCGCGCCGGCATGGTGCGGGCGGAGGCGGATTTCGGCACCGATCCCGTGAAGGCGAAAATCGCCGAGGCCGAGAAGGCGCGCGTGCACACCATGCTCGTCATCGGCCCACGCGACATGGAGGCCGGCAATGTCAGCGTGCGGTTGCACGGGAAGGGGAACCTCGGGGCGCGCCCGAAGGACGAAGTGCTGGCGGAAATTTTCGAATCCATCCGCGAACGCCGCGGGTGATTTTTCCTCAGCGGATCGGACCCCAGCGTTCGCTGAACGGCCAGTAGACCCAGAAGCCACGGCCTGCGACATTGCGCTCTGGCACAGAACCCCAGTCGCGGCTGTCGCGGGAATGGTAGCTGTTGTCGCCAAGGGCGAAGTAGCTCCGCGGAGGCACGGTGAATGTGGCTTCGGGCGTGCCGAGGTAGCGGAACGGCGGGCCGCCGGCGCCGGCATTCGAGTAGCCGCCGTAGCCGCTCTCCTCCGACATGACGCGGCGCAGCACGGGCAGCTCGGGGATTTTTCCGTCGATGTAGAGGTCGGGTGGGTCGATGCGCAATTCCTGCCCAGGCATTCCGGCGAGGCGTTTGATATAGTGCTGCGAGCCCATGGCCGGGTCGAGGCCGGCTTCGATGTCGCGGATGCCGGTGGTTTTAAAAACAAACACCTCGCCGAGTTTCGGCTTGGTGAAATTGTAAACCACCTTGTCGACGAAAACCTGGTCGCCAGTGTCCATGTGCCCGCGGGCTATGACTTCGCCCTCGGCGTATTCGCGGCCGGGCAGCACGCGAAAGTAGCGCATGAGCGGGTCGCGGGGGACGAAGAGCGTGTGGCGCTGGTGGCGGCAAACGATGTCGGTAAAGGTGAAAAAGTTCAGGACCGTGCGTTCCTGCAGGGCGACGACCACATCGTTTTCCTTCGCGCGCAGTTCAAAGTGGTGGCGTCCGCGGAAGACAAGATCGAAGGCCCGCGCCGCGATATTCGGCGGCGGCGTGTCGGTAGGAACGCCGACAATGCCGTAGAGCGTGGGCTGCATGGAGCCGGTGGGGATGCGGAATGGTTGGAGGAGAAATGCCTTCACGCCCGCCGCAATGACGATGGCGACGAGGAAGACTTCGATGTTCTCGGTTAGCCCGGGGTATTTCAACGGCGGCACCATCCCGCCGATGGCGGTGTCCGCCGCGGCGGTGAGCTTCGAGATCTCCTGCCGGTCGCGCTTTTTGATTGCGGCGCGGATTTCGGCGGAGAAGCCCTCGATGCGCGCAATGTCGCCCGGCGCGAGGATGTCGCGCTTGTAGGCGAGGAATTTTTTGATCCCGTGGAGGTAGTGCTTCGCCTCCTTAATGTATCGCGGCGTGAAGAGAAACACGGGCGCTCAGCTGGTGCGGAGGACCTGGATGAAGGCCTCCTGGGGAATATTGACGGTGCCGACAGCCTTCATGCGCTTTTTCCCCTCTTTTTGTTTTTCGAGGAGCTTGCGCTTGCGGGTGATGTCGCCGCCGTAGCATTTCGCGGTCACATTTTTTCGGAGCGCGCTGACGCTTTCGCGGGCGATGATCTTGCCGCCGATGGCCGCCTGGATGGCGACTTGGTAAAGTTGTTGCGGGATGACTTCCTTGAGCTTCGCGGCGAGGGTGCGGCCGCGGGATTCGG
>JBMOIA010000366.1:0-1725 GCA_049317565.1 Terrimicrobiaceae bacterium
ATCCGTGTAAGGCGGTAGCCAACAATGCGACTGCCGTCAGGAGGAGGTATTTTATTTTCATTGTGTGATGGTTTTTTGGGCCGGCGTCCGTCCGGGGACGTAGCACCGGCTCTGTAGCAAAAGACACCGTCTGCGGAGGAGTGCTCGGCGTTTTCGATGAATCGGCCGGAGGAGTCTGTGAATCAGCCAAAGGGGCACCGAAAGTCGCTGGTTCGGACACCCCACACCTGCAAAACTGGACGCCATGCCGCCCGTGAAGCCCCTGCCCGCTGCCGGATGGCGCGGCTTTTTTGCGCATAGCTGGGCCTTCTGGCAGATGAACCTGTTCTTCTGGGTTCCTTTCGGTTTTTTGGCCTTCGGCATCCGTCTGGCCTCGGGTCAGACACCGGGGCGCGCCGCGCTGTCCACCGTGGTCTTCGAGGGCACCTGCCTCTTGCTTTCGCTCGCCCTGCGCGCGTGTTACCGGCGGACGGACCGAGTCTTCGGGCTGCTGCCGGCCCTGCTGCTTATCGTTTTGAGTCTCGCCGCCGCCTTTGCGCAGGGAACAGTGGCCGCGGGCTTCACGCTCGCGACCGGCTGGCACAACCCAATGTTCGATTTCTTCGTCAATGTCACTCTGCGCTTCATCCTCATGTGGGCGAGCTTCATGATGTGGAGCCTCGGATACTACTGGCTATGGGCCGACACCGAGCGCTCGCGCGAATCCGAGCGCCGCGTGCAAGCCCAGCATGACGCCCAGCGTATGGAACTGCAGATGCTCCGCTCCCAACTCGACCCGCATTTCCTTTTCAATTCGCTCAACGGCATTGCCGCGGAAATCCGCCCGCATCCGGACGCCGCAGTCAATATGGTCGGTCAGTTGTCTGACTATTTGCGTTACTCGCTCGACCACCGCAAGCAGCCCATCTCCCGCCTCTCGACCGAACTCGGCGCCATGGAAAGCTACCTGAGCATCGAACGCGCCCGCTTCGGCGACCGCTTGCATTTCAAGGTCGAGGCTCCCGAGCCCGCCCGCATGCGGCTGGTACCCAGCTTCCTCCTCCAGCCGTTGGTGGAAAATGCGGTGAAGCACGGGCTCGACCGATCCACCGGCACCCTCTACATCACGCTGCGCGTGCGCGTCGACGGCAACCTGCTGGAAATCACCGTGACCAATTCCGGCGCAATGGAACCGGCCGACCCTTCCCACCAGGGGCTCGGACTCGAAACGCTGCGCCGGCGGCTGGATCTTTATTACCCGCAACGGCACCGGTTCACGCTGGAAGCGAAAAACGAAAGCGTCGCCGCGACGCTGCAACTCTGGGATCCGCCATGCTCCGCGTGATGATCGTTGATGACGAAGCGCTGGCCCGCCAGGGACTGCGCGCCGAAATCGGTCGGTGCTCGGGCGTGGAGGTCTGCGGCGAAGCCGGGAGTATGACACAAGCTCTGCACGCTATTCCGGCGCTCGCCCCTGACGCCCTGTTCCTCGACATCCGCATGCCCCACGGCAACGGATTCGACCTGCTCAAAAAACTGCCTGCTCCGCCGCCGGTTGTCTTTGTCACCGCGCACAGCGAATATGCGGTGCAAGCTTTCGAGGTTCAGGCCGTCGACTACCTGCTCAAACCGGTGCGCCCCCCGCGGCTGGCCGAGGCGGTGGCGCGGCTGCAATCCGCCCTCGGGCACGGCAGCGAGGAACCGGCCTACGGCGAGGAGGACCGCATCTGCCTGCGCACGCCGGAA
>JBMOIA010000367.1:0-1720 GCA_049317565.1 Terrimicrobiaceae bacterium
CCAACGGCACCGTCGATGGGGGGAATGTGATGGTTCAAAACAGCCGCGCGACGAGTTCCAGCACCAACTACTACCTCAACACCGGCCTCTCGCTCTTCTACCAATACGACGCCATCTACGATCTCCAGAACGGCGTGTTCGGCCTCGCCCCCGTGCCCGAGCCGTCCACTGCCGACCTTCTTCTGCTCGCGGCCGCCGGTGGATTCCTGCTGCGCCGGATTTTCCGTGCGGCAAAACGCCCATGAGGGCGGCGGGCAAACTCCCCGGCATTTTTTTGGCACTCGCAGCCGCTCTCGTGGCGCTTGCCCCATGGCCGCTGCGCGCCTCGTCCAATCCCCATCTCGGCTACACGGGCTTTGAGAATTTCTACACCCTGCCGTATGCGAACGACCCGGGCTTTGGAGCCAATCCCGCCCCTTTGGATCCGAAAATCCAACTCTCCTTCAGCGGCAACACGCTCGATGTGAATTTGGACACCGGCTCCCGCGCGCTCTATGTGGCGATCGATGCGATTGCGGGCGGAAGCATTTCACCCGCTTCGGCACTTTTCACCGGGCAGGTTTACCTGAACAGCAGCGCCCGCGTGTATCAGGGCACCTGGTATCAACAAACGGTCTCGTTTCCCCAGGCCATCTCCAGCAATCCCTCGCTCCCCCAGGCCTCCGCCAGCATGCCGGTGCTCATCGTGGACACGCTCTCCTGCTCCACCACGCCGCCGCCGGGCACCTCCACGGCCGCGACCACCTTTTCCACCCTCGTCGAAAGCGGCACCGCCACGCTCGTCGGCGGGGCCGAGCGCGCTTTCTCCAACCACACGCTCCAACTCAACGGCGGCGAGGCGGTTTCCTACCTGCAGAACCCCGGCCTCCTCGCCCCGGTTTCCAATTTCGGCGTCGGCTTCGACCGCACCGGCCGCGGCACCTCGCCGAACAACAATGCCCACAACCAACAATACAACGCCTTCCTCAACCTCGCCGCCATGGCCGATGGTTCCATGCTCCCCGGCTTCATTGTCCAAAACGACGGAGTGCAACTCGGCCTGACCTCGAACACCACAGGCTTCGCCTACACGAACCTCCTGCCGACCGGCTACGGCCAACCCTCGCCCGGCATCGTGCCCGACTGGCAGGCCCCCACCGGCACGCTGGTTTACGGAGGCACCGAGTCCGGCACCGGCCAGGTCGTCGTCGATATCGGGATCAACTCCGCCATCCTCACCCTGCCCGGACAACCGCAAACCGGCACCGCCACCTTCACCTCCGAAAATTCCCTCACCGTCCACCTCCTCAATTCCACCGGCGCCGTCAGCTATGTCATCAACGGCGAACCCGGAAACTTTCTCGACCCGACCTCCACGAGTTGGTTCGCCCCGCTCCCCGGCGATTTCTCCGAAAACCAACCCCCGCTGCAGGACCAATTCTTCAACACCGGAAGAAATGTCATCAGCGCCTTCGACTTTCTCTACGACGGACTGAACGGCTACGCCGGACTGAAGCCGAATGGATTCGAAATCAGTGCCGCGAACATCCAGTTCGCCCCAGGGTTTTATCCCAATCCTGTTCCGGAACCCCGCGCCCTGCCGCTCGCCGCCGCAGCCGCCCTCGCCCTCTGGTGGCTCCACTCCCGCCGCAGGAGGCAACGACCTGTTCAAAAATAAACTCGGGGGGTTGGGTTGCGGCTCAAAGTCCGCGCTGTAGCCGCCCCACTCGGTTGGGGCGTG
>JBMOIA010000368.1:0-1719 GCA_049317565.1 Terrimicrobiaceae bacterium
TTCAAGACCGGGCAAGCCTCGTAGAACGAGTGGAAGGTGTTCGCGAGTTCGTAGAGGTAGTTCGCAAGGAGGTTCGGGCGGAAATCGTCCAGGACGGCGGGCAGCGTTTCCGCATATTGCAGCAGTTTCAACCCGAGCGCCCGCTCGGCCGGTTCGGAGAGCAAAAGCTCCGCAGACGGGTCGGCGCTTTCCCCGGCTTTGCGGAAAATCGAGCGGATGCGGACATAGGCGTTTTGCAGGTAGGGCGCGGTATTGCCCTCGAACGCCAAAAGCTTGTCCCACGAGAAAACATAATCGGTGAGACGGTTCTGCGAGAGCTCCGCGTATTTCACCGCACCAAGGCCGATCATTTGCGCGGCCGACTCCGCTTCGTCCGCAGGAAGTTGATCGGCGCGGGCGGCAAGGATGGCTCGGGCGCGTGACAGGGCCTCATGGAGGACTTCGGCGAGACCGACATTTTCGCCGGAGCGCGTTTTCATGATCTTGCGGTCCTCGCCGAGGATACTGCCGAACGCGATGTGCCGCAGGTCGCAGGGAACACCCATCGCCTTCGCCGCGGCGAAAATCTGCTGGAAGTGCAATGCCTGCGGCGCGCCGACCACATACCAGATCGCATCGGGGTTCCACCGTTTCACGCGGTAGTCGATCGTCGCGAGGTCGGTGGTGGCGTAAAGAAACCCGCCATCGGACTTGCGGACGATCGCGGGCTTTTCGGCAAGCGTCGGGATTTCCGGAAAGAAAATGCAGAGCGCCCCGTCGCTCTCGCGGGCGATGCCGCGCTTCTCCAGTTCGGCACAGAGCGGGGCGAGGGCGTCGTTGTAGGCGCTCTCGCCGAGGCGCTCGTCAAACGGGATATCGAGAAGGTTGTAGAGTTTTTCGAATTCGCGCCACGAGAGTTCCACCGCCTGACGCCAGATCCCGAGGTTCTCCGCATCGCCCGACTGCAACTTCACCAACTCCTCGCGGGCGGCGCGTTTGATTTCCTCGTCGGTTTCCTCGAGTCGCGTGACCTCGCGGTAGAGGCGGACGAGTTCGGCGATCGCATCCGACTCCAGCGCGGTGCGGTCCAGCAAATGCTTCCAGCCGTAGATGACTTTTCCGAACTGCGTGCCCCAATCGCCGATGTGGTTGTCGGCGATGACGGAATGCCCGAGGAACCGCGCGATGCGCACGAGGCAATCGCCGAGAATCGTGCTCCGGATGTGACCGACATGCATCGGCTTCGCGACATTCGGCGAACTGAAATCCACGATGATCTTTTCCGGCTGCGCCGCCACGGGCACACCGAGGCGCGGGTCGGACGCGCGTTCCGAAACGCACTTTGCCACGGTCGCCGCCTCGAGGCGGAAATTGATGAACCCGGCGCCGGCGATTTCAGGCGGAGCGCAGAGGCCGGAGGAATCGAACTTCGCGGTGATTTCGGCCGCGAGTTGGCGCGGGTTCGACTTCCGTTCCTTGGCGAGGACCATCGCGGCATTCGACTGGTAGTCGCCGAAACGCGAATCCGCCGCCTGCACCACCTCGGCTCGCGAGGGGTCGAGGCCGCATACTTCGAGCGCCGCACGGAGGCGCGCCGCCAACAGATCGCGCGGCGCGGCCATCAGGCGCGGCCGGAACGGTTCTCGAAAACCTTCAGGATGCCCGCCGCGTCGGGCGCCTTGCCAAGCTCCTCGCGGACGGTTTTGTCGTTCAAAAATTTCGCGATCGCCGCGAGCGTGC
>JBMOIA010000369.1:0-1719 GCA_049317565.1 Terrimicrobiaceae bacterium
GCGGGGTTCCAGCAAACCCTCACCTGCAGCCGTCGGCATCCAGCCGCCTTCAGCAATTGATTCGCGAAATCCTCCAGCAGCGGATCGTGCCGCAGCCTCGAACGCCGCCGCGGCTTCTTCAAATCATCCGGCGTGGCGCGCACGCGCCGCATCACCGTCCTCCCGAAATCCAAAAGCAGTTGCCGGTATTTCATGCCGCGAGCGCCGGTTGGAGTTGGGAGACCTTCGCGACCGCACGCACGGCGGCGTCCACATCCGCTTCCACGGTCCCATGCCCCATCGAAAACCTCACCGTGGCGAGCGCCGTCCGCGCATCCACACCCATCGCCACGAGCACATGCGAGGGCTGGATCGACCCGACCATGCACGCCGAACCGCTCGAGACACACACGCCCTCGAGGTCGAGCCCCATGATCAACGATTCCCCGTCCGCCCCCGGAAAGCTGACATTGAGCGTGTTCGCCAGCGAGCATTCGGGCCCGCCATTCCTCACCGCATGCGGGCATGCCGCGCGAATGCCCTCCCAGAGCCGCTCGCGAAGCGAGGCCAGCCGCGCCGATTCCGCTTCCGCCCGCTGTGCAGCAGCCTCCGCCGCCGCCGCCATCCCGACGATCGCCGCCACATTCTCGGTTCCCGGCCGCCTGGAATTTTCATGCGAACCCCCATGCGCCGTCCTCGCCAAGGCAATCCCCGCCCCGAGCCACAGCGCCCCAGCCCCCTTCGGTCCGTAAAACTTGTGCGCCGCGATGGAAAACGCCGAGAGCCCCTCCGTGCCGGCCCGCAGCGGGATTTTCCCGAACGCCTGCACCGCGTCCGTGTGGAAAAACACACCCTTCGCGCGGCACACCGCCGCCAATTCCCCCACCGGTTGCAGCGCCCCCGTCTCGTTGTTCGCGTGCATCACGCTCACCACCGTCGTGTCCTTCCGCAAAATCCGCGCGAGGAATTCCGGATCCACAATGCCGCTCCGGTCCACCGGCAGGATCGTCACCTCATAGCCCTCGAAGTGCTGCAAATACTCCGCCGCATGCAGCACCGCATGGTGCTCCACCGCCGAAACCACGATGTGCTTGCCCCGCACCGCATGCGCGCGCGCCAACCCCATCAACCCCAGGTTGCACGCCTCCGTCCCGCCGCCCGTGAAGACAATCTCGTGCGCCTTCGCCCCCAGCACCGCCGCCAACCGGTCCCGCGCCTCATCCACCGCCGCACGCGCCCGCCGCCCCGCCGCATGGATCGACGAAGGATTCCCGAAATCGCCCTCCAAAAACGGCAGCATCGCCTCGCGCGCCTCGGGCGCGAGCGGCGTCGTCGCATTGTAATCCAGATAAATCATTCCTTGCCCCCGCCGGACTGCGCCCGCGGCTTCTCCAGAATACGCAATTGTTTCTCCTCGTAAACCACCAGCGACCCCGCCGGCACGCTGTGCATCAAAAAAACATTCGCCCCGATCGTGCTCCCCTCCCCGATCACCGTCTCCCCGCCGAGAATCGTGGAATTCGGATAAATCGTGACATTGTGACCCACATCCGGATGGCGCTTCCCACCCTTAACAATCTGCCCCGATTCATCTTTTGCAAAACTCCGCGCCCCGAGTGTGACTCCGTGATACAACTTCACATGGTGCCCGATCCGGCAAGTTTCCCCGATCACCACCCCCGTCCCGTGGTCGATGAAAAAATACGGACCCAGTTGCGCCCCCGGATGGATGTCGATTCC
>JBMOIA010000370.1:0-1709 GCA_049317565.1 Terrimicrobiaceae bacterium
CGAACTGGTTGTATTGCATGTTCTCGGCGATCTTCTCGTCGCCGCGGTGCAGGTAGCCGATTTCCGGGGTCGCCTTGGTGACGACCTCGCCGTCGAGTTCCAGGACCATCCGCAACACCCCGTGCGTGGACGGGTGGGACGGGCCCATGTTGATAACGAGTTTCTCGCCCAGCAATTCGTCCGTTTCCTGCATGGCCTTGAGGCTTCGGGCCAGCGCGTCCGGATGCTCGAGAGTGGTCGTGGACATGTTAGGTTTCGCCGCGTGCCCGCCGGGGGGCGGCCAGCGGCAAGGAGCGAGAATTCAGTTTCGTGCGGAAAAAAGCAAGAGGCTTGTGGATGCTCCGGATGCGGACCGGTCAGCGTGCGGCGGTTTCGAGGCGGAGGGTGGCGGTGGTGGTGTCGCAGACTTCGGCGGGGCCGAAGTATTGAATGGGGCCCGGGAATGCGTAGGAGGTCTCGATCGCCCAGGTGGCGCGGTGTTTTTCGAACTCACGAAAGGGGGCGCCGTCCAGCTCGACAAGGGCTTTTTTGATGACGGGGACCATTTTGCCGTGGCGGCGCTCCATGTTCATCATGCGGGCGAGCGGGACGCCGCCGGCTTGCCACGAGGAGGCGGGGCCGGTGAGGCCGCGGACGGAGGCGATGGTGCCGGTGAGGCCTTCGCGGACGAGCAGGGCTGCGGTGAAACCGAGGGTGTAGCAATAGTCGGCGTCGAAATTCGACGGCGCGGCGCAGCGTCCTTCGTAGCCAAAGTAATGCGGGAGCGGGGCGAAGGATGCCTTGTAGGCGCCGGCGGCTTTCATTTCCTTGAGGCGGGCCTCGACGAGGTCGATGAGGAGGCGCTGGGTGTCGATGCGGGCGACCTGGACATTGCCGTGCGGGTCGCGGTCGAGGATGAGTTGGTTCGCAATGTCGTCCGGGAGGGATTTGTAGAGCGTCGCGGCGGCGGGCTGGAGTTTCCCGGCGACGAACGCGCGTTTCGCAGGGAGGGTGTCGATGGCCTCGAAGGCCTCGGTGTGGTGCGCGAGGGTTTCGTTGAGTTCGGAAATGAGCGCGCCCATTTCAGGGACGAATTCGATGAGCCCCTCGGGAATGAGGACGGTGCCGAACTTTTCGCCCTTGGCCGCGCGGGCGGCGATGGTGTCGGCGATTTGGGAAACGATGCCGGCGAGGGTGAGTTTTTTCTCGGCGACCTCTTCGGAGATGAGCGTGATGTTCGGGCGGGTCTGGAGGGCGCACTCGAGCGCGATGTGCGAGGCGGAGCGGCCCATGAGCTTGATGAAATGCCAGTATTTGCGTGCGGAGAGAGCGTCGCGCTGGATGTTGCCGATGAGGTCGGAATAGACCTTGCAGGCGGTGTCGAAGCCGAAGCTCGTCTCGATGCCCGCGCCCTTGAGGTCGCCGTCGATGGTCTTCGGAACGCCGACGACGGTGAGGGCGGCGCCGCGGGATTTCGCGAACTCGGCGAGCTTCGAGGCGTTCGAATTCGAGTCGTCGCCACCGATGACGACGAGCGCGGTGAGGTTGCGGGCTGAGGCGGTTTCAAGGGCCTTGAGGAAGTCAGCCTCGGACTCGAGCTTCGTCCGGCCGGAGCCGATGATGTCGAAGCCGCCGGTGTTGCGGTAGGAATCAAGGAGCGCGGCGTCGATTTCGATGCCGTCGTTTTTCAGAAGGCCGTCGGGGCCGTTGCGGAAACCGAACACGGTGCT
>JBMOIA010000371.1:0-1707 GCA_049317565.1 Terrimicrobiaceae bacterium
AATTCTCCATATCGCTCGGGCTGAGGTATTCGGAGTGCGGGTCGTAGCTTTGCGCAAGGGCGCTGAGGAAGGTTTTCACAACATCCTCGCCTTCCATCTCGCGGACATTGCGGAGGGCCTGGCCGTAGCGGCGGGTGACGGTTTCCTCGGGGGTGCGGAGTTTGAACTCGCTGAGTTTTTCCTGGAGGAGTTCCGCCTTCACGCGGTCCGCCCAGATTTGGTCGGCTTCGGCGGTGTTCGCGGGCCAGGGGGATTTTTGCCGGTTGAGTTCTACCGTGCCGTTGCAGGTGAAGTCGGTGGTTTCCTTGACGAGTTTCTTGTTGGATTCCACGCGGGCTTCGACGCGGGATTTGAAGCGGTCGAAAATTTCATGTGCGGGCGAGAGGTCGCCGCGCAGGATCATGTCGTCGAGGGAGGTGGCGTATTTTTCCCTGAATTCGGAGACATCCTCCTCGTTGAGGTAGAGTTTGTTGTAGTCGAGGAGTTCGAGGTAGGTGTCGAGGAGGCGCTGCGACATCGCGTCGTCGAGGCGCGCGCGGCTGTAGTGATGCTTCTGGAGTAAGTCCGCTACAGCGAGCGCAACCTGGCCCTGGTCGGCGGGGTGGGATTTTTCGGCGCGGACCGGGGAGGAGAGCAGGAGTGCGGCAAGGATCCCGGCGAGCGCTGTTTGAAATGATTTGCCCATGTGGCGGGGGGAAACCTTGCAGAGAACGCTGGAAAAATCAAATGTCCTCGGCTGACCAAATCACCTGACATGCAAAACGGTATTTCTTTCGAGACATTCACCGGCGGCCCGCTGGACACCAACGCCTACCTGATGCACGCGCCGGGCGGGGTGGTTTTGTTCGATGCGCCGCAGGGGGCGGATGCGCACTTCGCTGGGGAACGGATCGATTGGCTGGTGCTGACGCATGGGCATTTCGACCATGTGATGGATGCAGCGGCGATCGCGCGGCGGCACCGGTGCAAGGTGGCCTTTCACGCGGACACGGTGGCGATGGTTGGGGACGGGTCGTTTTTTAAAAAACATGGATTCGACATCGAGTTCGAGCCGGTGAGGGCGGACCTCTTGCTGGGCGAGGGGAGGACCACGGCGGTGGCCGGCGTGGAGATGGATGTGCTGCTTGTGCCGGGGCATTGTCCCGGGAGCCTGTGCTTTTACATTCCGGCGGCGGGCGTGCTGGTGGGCGGGGATGTTTTGTTCAACGGCGGGGTCGGGCGTTGGGATCTGCCGGGCGGGGACGGGCCGCTGCTTTTCGATGGGATCCGCAAAAAACTTTATCCGCTGGATGCGGCAGTGCGGGTGTTTCCGGGGCATGGGCCGGAGACGACGATCGGCGTGGAGCGCGAGACGAATCCTTTTGTGACCGCCTGAGGAATTCGTGCCTCGACAGGGCGGGTGCGGCATTTTAAGCAGAGGCTTTCCACTCCAGCCCATGCCTCGCTTCAATTATGTAGCCCTCGATTCCCGCGGACAGGAAGCCGCGGGGGTGCTCGACGCCGAGAACCAGAACGACGCCGTGTCGCAGCTCCGGCAGGCGGGATATTTTCCAAAGAGCATCACGCCCGAGGGCAAGGGTCCGAAAAAAGCGAAGGCCGCGGGGGGCGGCGGGTCTGCGCTGAACAAGGAGATCAAGCTCAACATCAATATTCCGTTCCTCGAGCGGAAGACGATCAAGGCGCGGACGCTGATGATTTTCACGCGGC
>JBMOIA010000372.1:0-1703 GCA_049317565.1 Terrimicrobiaceae bacterium
AAGATGTTCATCGACGACACACCCGGCCTCAGCATTCTCGAACTCCGCGCCAAGGCCCGCCGCCTCCGCAACCGCGAAAAAATCGAGCTGGTCGTGATCGATTACCTCCAGCTCCTGCGGTCGAACTCCCGCCGCGCGCAGGAGAACCGCCAAATCGAAATCCAGGAAATCTCCTACGGCATCAAGGCGCTCGCGAAGGAACTCAAAATCCCCGTCATTGTCCTCGCCCAGCTGAACCGCAATCCCGAGCAGCGCACCGGCGCCGGTGCTGGCCGCCCGCGGCTCAGCGACCTCCGCGAGTCCGGCACCATCGAGCAGGATGCCGATGTCGTCGGTCTTCTCATCCGCGACAAATACTATGCGGAGGACGACGAGGCGAAAAAGGAGGCCGCAGGCAAGGCCACACTCATCATCGCCAAACAGCGTAACGGCCCCACGGGCGATGTCCCGCTGACATTCCTCGAGGAGTTCACCCGCTTCGAGGAGCGGGCCGAGGACAACCGCCGCGAGCCGAGTTGAAAATGCTTCCCGCACCGGAGACCACGATGGACGAACTCCTCGCCCGGTTCCCCGGAGCCCGGCGCGCTCTGTTCCGCAATTACCACATTGGAGGCTGTGCCAGCTGCGGCTTCCAACCGGAGGAGACGCTCGCCGGCGTTTGCGCGCGCAATGGCGGACTCGACCCCGCCGAGGTCGCCGGCAAAATCCTCGAGGCACACGAACAGGACGAAAAAGTTTTCATCGCCGCCACCGATGCCGCCGAACTTGCCGAAAAAAACGACGCGCGCTTCGTGGACATCCGCACACGCGAGGAATTCGACGCCGTCCACATCCCCGGTTCGCAACTCATGGGGCAGGATTTTTTGCAGGAAATCATGGGCAAATGGGACAAGTCCGCCCCGATCGTCGTGGTGGACCACCTCGGCACCCGCTCGCTCGACGCCGCCGCGTATTTCACCGGTCACGGTTTCACGAATGTCCGCGCCCTTCGCGGCGGGATCGACGCCTGGAGTTGCGAGGTCGATCCTTCACTGCCACGCTACACCACCGAATGAACGCCACGGACCAAATGGACGACGCCATCCGCAACCCGAAAAACCTCGGGGAAATGTCGGGCGCCGACGCCATTGGCACCGCCGGCAGCGGGGATTGCGGCGACATGCTGAGGATGTGGATCAAATTCAAGGAGGACACCGCCGGACGCCGCATCATCGACCGCGCCACATTCCAATCCTTCGGCTGCCAGACCGCCATCGCCGTCGCCAGCATGGCGACCGAAATGATCCGGGGAAAAACCCCGCAAGAGGCTCTGGCAATGTCCGGTGAGGATCTCTCCGCCCCGCTCGGTCCGCTTCCCCCCATGAAAATCCACTGCGCCCAACTCGTCGAAGGCGCCCTCAAAAATGCCCTCTCCGGAGCGCCCGCCGCCGCCCCCGGCGCCAACGCCCCGAACCTCGCGGACAGCCTGCAGCCGAAGGGCACCGTGAAAATCACCTTCCGCTGAAAAGACCCTTTTCGGGCCGAGGTTCCTGCGGGATTCCCCATTGACGCCCCGCGCGGCGCGCGCTTTTAATCCCCGCCCTCCCGGAATTCCAAAAAACAAAACCCAATCCCAAAAAACATCATGGTTAAAATCGGCATCAATGGCTTCGGACGCATCGGACGCATGGTCTTCCGCGCGGCCGTCAAGAATTTCAGCAAAG
>JBMOIA010000373.1:0-1698 GCA_049317565.1 Terrimicrobiaceae bacterium
CGAGGTGAGTGGAATCGTTTGTTTTGACTGCGGGTCGGCTTGGCGGGACGATGGGCTGGATGATTTTTCCCGCGCCGAGTTTATTCCAGCCATGGCGGGGCGCTTGAGCTGATTCCATGGAAGGTATCCACACGCATTTCCTCTGGATCGATTGGCTGGTGCTGTTCGCCTACCTCGCGCTGACCACCTGGATCGGGCACCGGTTGCGCGGCTCGCAGGCGACGATGAAGGATTTCTTCCTCGCCGGCCGCTCGCTGCCTTGGCCGGCGGTGACGGGGTCGATCGTGGCGACCGAGATCAGCGCGATCACCTTTGTCGGCGTGCCGGGGATGGTTTTCGCGGCGAACGGCGACTTCACCTACCTCCAATGGGGGATCGGCTCGATCCTGGCGCGGTTCATCGTCGGGATCTGGTTCGTGAAGGTTTTCTACGAGCGCGGGATTTTCAGCCCCTACGACTACATGCAATCGCGGCTCGGCCCCGGTGCGCGCACGCTCACGACCTGGTTGTTTTTCCTGGGGTCCATCCTCGGGCAAAGCGTCCGCCTGCTGGTGACGGCGCTCATCCTTTGGACCGTCACGGGTCTGCCGTTCGAATGGTGCATCGCGGTGATCGGAGTTTTTGCGATTATTTGGACCCTTATGGGCGGGATGACGACGGTCATCTGGACCGATGTGATCCAATTTTTCGTGTTCATCGGTGGCGGGGCACTCGCGCTGGCGGTGATGATTTTCCAGATCGACGGCGGGTTCGGTGAAATCCTGCGTGCGGCCGGGGAGGCAGGAAAGACCAGGGTCCTCGATCTCAGCACGAATCCCGATGCGCAATTCACGCTGTGGGTCGGATTGATCGCGATGCCGTTCCAAAACCTCGCCGCGTTCGGCACCGACCAATTGAACGCGCAGCGCATGTTCTGCTGCCGGTCCGCGTCCGATGCCTCGAAGGCGATCATCGCGAGCAGCGTGTCGTTGTTGGTGACGGTGCTGATGTTGTTCGTCGGGGCGGCGCTGTTTGTTTATTACCTGCAGCATCCGCCCAGCGCGGCGGAGGCGGCGCAATTCGCGAAGGATTCCGACTCGGTTTTCCCGGTCTGGATCACCACGGTGCTGCCGCCCGGTCTCACGGGACTGATTTTAGCGGGGGCTTTTGCGGCGGCGATTTCCAGCCTCGATTCGGCGCTGGCCGCACTCGCGCAGACCACACTTTCGCTCGTCCACGCCAAGGAGGGCATTGAAAACACCGACCAGGCGAAACTCGTGCGGCACTCGCGGATTGCTGTCGTGCTGTGGGGGCTCGCGCTCATTGCGGTGGCGATCGGGTTGCAGGCGGTGCGTGGGCAGATCAACCTGCTCAGCCTCGCTTTCGGAATGGTTGCCTACACCTACGGACCGATGCTCGGGGCGTTCCTGTTGGCGTTGAGCCCTGTGAGGCGCGACATTCGTGGCGTTTTGATCGGGTCCGCGCTGTCGATCCTGCTGGTGCTGTGGGTGCGGCCGGACCTCTACAATATTCTTTCGGCGCTGCATTTCTTGACGCCCGAGCAGGCTGCGGCGCTGCGGCCGAAGTTCAACTTTGCGTGGTTGTATCCTATCACCTGCCTGATCACGCTTGGCTGCGGGGTTTTGTTCGGGCGGCGGCGGGTGGAGGGGTGAGGGGGCTTGTTCGAGGGGCCAAGCGAGCGCCGACATTGTTGACAAA
>JBMOIA010000374.1:0-1686 GCA_049317565.1 Terrimicrobiaceae bacterium
TTCCCTGGCATGGCACCACTTTCCCATTCGACTTCCATCCCGAGGCCTGCCGTGAGGTGCGTGCTGGTCGAGGACCAGATTTTGTTTTTGGAAATGCTTTCCCAACTTTTGCAAATGCAGCCGGGGCTGAATGTCGTCGCGCGGGCCCCGACTGTCGCCGAGGGGCTGGCGGCTTGCAAAATCCACAAGCCGGATTTGCTCATTCTGGATCTCGAGCTGCCGGACGGGGAGGGCTTGGAAGTGGCGCGCGCGCTGGTGCGATGGAATCCGGCGGCCAAGGTGATCATCCTCTCCGGCCACGCGAGCACCTTTTTCTGCCCGGCCAGGATCGGGAAATCCATCCTCGCCGTGTTGGACAAGACGCAAACCTTCGACGATTTGCGTGCGGAATTGAATGCCATCCTGCCGCCGGTGAAAACGGGTTTGCGCAAGGCGAGAGCCAATGCAAAAAAACCCCTGTTTCAAAAAGGCTTTTCCGAACGGGAGGCGCAGATTTTTGGCCTGATCGGCGAAGGGCTTTGCAGCAAGGAGATCGCCATCCACCTCGGCCTCTCCGAGCACACCATCCAATCGCACCGCAAGCGGATCGCGGCCAAACTCGGCACGCATGGCAACGAACTCGTTCAGGCCGCCATCGCCCAGCGGCGCCCTTCCTTTTCGGGTCCGAAGGCGAAATAGTCATCCATGCCACGGCGCCCCAAAAGCCAACCGGTCCCCGCACCCTCCGAAATTCCGCCGGCCTTGCAGCTCACGGAGAACTTTCCGGTGGGCGCCTATGTGTTCTACCGCGACCCGCAGGATGATGGGCCGCGCTTCAGTTTTTTCAGCAACCGGCTGCTTCAGATGCTGGACATCACGCGCAAGGAACTCGATGCCGACCCGATGGCGGCTTACCGGAATCTCCACCCAGAAGATATCGGGCCGTTCTTTGAGGCCGCTGCGGAGGCGGCACGGCTCAAACTCCCTTTCTTCAATGAAAGCCGCTACATCATCCGCGGTGCGATCCGGTGGTATCGTCTCGAGGCGGCGGAGCGCCATTTGCCCGACGGCCTCACGGTTTGGGATGGGGCGGTGATCGATATTACGGAACACCGGCAGGCCGAGGAGGCCCAACGCCTCAAGCTCTCGCAAAAACTGAAAACCAGCCTCAAAGCCTCCGCCATCGCCCACGAGATCAACCAACCGCTCAGCCGCATCCTCCTCCAATCCCGCCTCGCTGCCAGCGGCGGGAAAACAGGAAAATCGGCCCTTCGATCGCTGGTCGCGGAAGCCGAGGCCGTCGTGGCCACCATTGAGAAAATGAAGGTCCTGCTCCGAAATGTGGAAACCTCCCACGAGTGGGTGAGCCTCCCGCTGGTGGTCAAAAACTCCCTCCGCCAGCTCAAGCAACCCATCGCGCTCCACCGGATCGAAATCGAGCAGCAGGGGCCCCGGCGCGGATGCTCGATCCAAGGCGATGCCGTGCAATTGCAATTGGCCGTGATGAATCTTTTGCGGAACGCCATCGAGGCCATGGCCGAAAACCAATCCCGCACCCGCAAAATCTCCATCGAACTGCGGAAAGCCCCGGACAGCATCCAACTCGTGATCGGCGACAGCGGTCCGGGATGGAGCGGTGGCAGTATTGAAGAAACTCTTCTCCAATCCAGCAAACCCGGCGGCAGCGGCCTCGGGCTTTATATCGTC
>JBMOIA010000375.1:0-1684 GCA_049317565.1 Terrimicrobiaceae bacterium
GGCCGGACAGCAACATCGGCGGCCGCAATGTCAGCATGGCGCGCATCGAGATGGGGAGGGAACTCGCGCGGCAACACCCCGTCGAGGCAGACCTCGTCGTCCCGGTGCCTGACTCCGGGATTTTCGCCGCCTTGGGATTTTCCGAGGAGAGTGGCATTCCCTATTACCCTGCCTTCGTCCGCAACCACTACATCGGCCGCACATTCATCCAGCCCACGCAAATCATCCGAGACTTCAATGTCCGCGTGAAACTCAACCTCATCCGCAGCGCCGTCGAAGGGAAGCGGGTGGTGGTGGTGGACGACTCCATCGTTCGCGGCACCACGGCCCGCTCGCGCGTGGTGAACCTCCGCGAGAACGGCGCCACCGAGGTGCACATGCGCATCAGTTGCCCGCCGCACAAACACGCCTGCCACTACGGCATCGATTTCCCCGACCCCGCCAAGCTCCTCGCCAACCAGTGCACGCCCGATGAAATCCGCCGCTACCTCGGCGCCGACTCCATCGGCTACCTCAATACCGAAGGCATGGTCCGCGCCACCGGCCAGGCCGCCTCCCAATTTTGCATGGCCTGCTTCAACGGCGACTACCCCGTGCCGTTCGACGAGAAATTCGACAAGCTCATCATGGAAAAACGCCGCGAAAAGGCGCGTCTCCTCGAACCTCCATCCGACCGACTCCTGTGAAAACTCCGAAAAAACAAAAAGCCTACGCCGCCGCCGGCGTCGATGTGGACCTCGGCAACAAAGTCAAAAAAGGCATCCACGCCATGGTCTCCGGCACCCACGGCAAGGAAGTTCTCGGAAAAATCGGCGGCTTCGGCGGCCTCTTCCGCCCGGATTTCGGGGGCATGAAGGACCCCGTGCTGGTGTCCAGCGTCGATGGCGTCGGCACCAAACTCAAAATCGCCTTCGCCACCGGCCGCCACGACACCATCGGCCAGGACCTCGTCAACCATTGCATCAACGACATCGCCGTCATCGGCGCCCGGCCCCTCTTCTTCCTCGACTACATCGGCGCAGGAAAACTCGACCCCGCCGTCTTCCGCCAAATCCTCAAAGGCTTCGCCAAAGCCTGCAAGGACGGCGGTTGCGCCCTCATCGGCGGCGAAACCGCCCAAATGCCCGGCATGTATCACCCCGGCGAATACGATGTCGCCGGCACCATCGTCGGCGTCGTGGACCGCCCGAAAATGCTGGACGGCTCGAAAATCCGCCCCGGCGACCTCCTCATCGCCCTCCCTGCCAACGGCCTCCACACGAACGGCTACTCGCTCGCCCGCAAGGTCCTCCTCGAAAAAATGCGCCTCCCCTTGGGCAAACCCGCCCCCGGCATGAAGTTGCCCCTCGGCCGCGAACTCCTGCGCATCCATCCGAACTACCAACCCCTCCTCGCCAGCCTGCCCGCCGGGTCCATCCACGGCGCCGCCCACATCACCGGCGGCGGCATCGTGGACAACCTCCCCCGCATCCTCCCACCCGGCACTCGCGCCATCGTCTGCCGCCCCGCGTGGAAAGTCCCCCCCATCTTCCGCCTCATCCAGGAAGGCGGCCGCATCCCCGATGCCGAAATGTATCAGGTCTTCAACATGGGTGTCGGCATGGTCCTCGCCGTCCCCCCCGCCCGCATGCAGGAGGTCATCCGCCACACCAAAGGCTTCCTCATCGGCGAAATCGCCCCCGGC
>JBMOIA010000376.1:0-1683 GCA_049317565.1 Terrimicrobiaceae bacterium
CCGCACGAGGTCGCGGTAGAATTGGAATTTGCCGAACGACAATTCGCCCAAGCCCCAGTCGAGCGGATTCGAATCATGGAATTGCGCGGTCTCGAGAAGTTCCTGTCCCATGAAAATCAGCGGAACGCCGGGCGAAGTAAGCGTGACGACCGCCGCGAGCGCCGCCTTGCGCCTGGCTGTCAAGCTGTGCGGATCGTTCTCGTCGGCATCCACCAGAATGCGGCGCTTGCCGTTGAGCTTGCCGACCTCGTCGTGGTTCTCGCTGTAAATCACGCGACCGAAGCCGAGTTCCGAATTAATCCTGCTGCCGATATCCTTCACGCTCAAGAACGGCCCGGCATTCGAAACCAGTTGTGGCACGAGGCCCTGCGACCAGTTGCCGGCGTGGTGGAAATCGTATTGCCAGGACCCATGGAACCGCGGGTCGCCCACCGAATCCTCCGCGATGCTGATTTTTCCGGGGAACTCGCGCTCGATCATTTTCGAGATGTTGTGAAGAAGGGATTCGCCCTCGGGATTGGGGGTCCGGCCGTTGTTCACGGCGCGGATATTGATCGTCGAATCCCAGCGCAACCCGTCCACGCGGTATTCCTGGAACCACATCCTCACATTGTCCCGGATGTAATCGCGGACTTCACCGGTGCCGAAATTCGGCCGCGGGCCCCACGGCGTCTCGCCACGCTCGGCATCCTCGTAAAAATAGATTCCGTTCTTGTTGTCCCCTCCCCCCGCGCCATCGAACTGCACGAGCGAGAGATCCTGCGGACCATAATGGTTGTGCACAATGTCCACATGCACCGCGATGCCACGCTCGTGGCAGGCCTTGATGAATTCCTTGAAGCCGTCGGGCCCGCCGTAGGTGGTTTCGATCGCGAACAGATCGCTCGGGTTGTATCCCCAACTATGCCGCCCGTGGAATTCATTCACGGGCAGGACGAGCACGCAGTTCACTCCCATTTCCTTCAGATGGTCGAGCTTCGCGATCGCATCCTTGAAGGTGCCCGGTTCCCCGTCGCCCGGGCTCGGGTCGTGGAATGTCCCGATGTGCAGCTGGTAGATGACGAGATCCTTCATCGCTGCGGAGGATTTGAATTCCTTCGCCGCACCCCAATCGAACGCATCCACATCGTAGATCACGCAGTTGCCGTCCGAAGCCGTGACCTGGCGGGCGCGCGGGTCCTTGCGCTTCAGCGATCCATTGATGAGGAAAAGATATTCGTCGCCCGGCTTCGCCGAGGAAATTTCCGCAGTCCAAATCCCACCCTGCTCCGACTGCTCCATCCGCCCGCGGCGTGGATTCCAATCGTTGAATGTCCCGATCACATCCACCGACTCCGCATTCGGCGCCCAAACACTGAACTTCGTGCCCGTGATCCGACCGCCGCTGTCGCGCTGCACGATCGCCCCGAGTTCCCCGGCGAACGCGGATTTCGATGCCTCCCTCGGAGCCGCCCAAGCCGCTGACGCCGCAAAAAGAAAACCCAGCACAACCACCATTTTCATAGCGCCGCGAATCCTTCCCGCCTCCGATACCACCCCGCAAGCGTTTTCACGGCGGTTGACACGCCTGTTTCACAGTGGCAAATCAAATGCCGCCGCTCATTGCGGCTCTGATCTTTTTCCAAGAAAACCAATCCGCCGGCCTAGGAAAGCGGGGTGAAAATCCTCCACTGTCGCGCAAAG
>JBMOIA010000377.1:0-1678 GCA_049317565.1 Terrimicrobiaceae bacterium
AACATCATCAAGCCCGCCCTCTCCCGCGGCGAGATGCAGTGCATCGGCGCCACCACGCTCAACGAATACCGCAAATACATCGAGAAGGACTCCGCCCTCGAGCGCCGCTTCCAGCAGGTCAAGGTCGAGGCCCCGAGCGTGGACCAAACGATCCAAATTCTTCAGGGCATCCGTCCGAAATACGAGGCGCACCACAAGGCGAAGTTCCTCGACGAGGCCCTCGAAGCCGCCGCGAAACTCTCGGACCGCTACCTCACCGGCCGTTTCCTGCCGGACAAGGCGATCGACCTCGTGGATGAAGCCGGCTCCCGCGCCCGCATCTCCGCGATGACCCGCCCGCCGAATGTGAAGGACATCGAGGCCGACATCGAAAAAATCCGCCTCGAGAAGGAAGCCGCCATCAAGGCCCAGGATTTCGAAAAAGCCGCCTCCCTCCGCGACGGCGAAAAACAGGCGAAGGAAAAACTCGAGTCCATCCTCACCGAATGGCGCGCCCACAAGGATGAGAAGGAAGTCGTCGTCAGCGCCGACGAGATCATGCATGTCCTCTCGAAATGGACCGGCGTCCCGCTCTCCCGCATGGAGCAGCAGGAAAGCGCCAAGCTCCTCGCGATGGAAAAAGACCTCGAGGGCAGCGTCATCGGCCAGAACGAGGCCGTCGTGGCCATCAGCAAGGCCCTCCGCCGCTCCCGCGCCGATCTCAAAGACCCCAAGCGCCCCATCGGCTCGTTCATTTTCCTCGGCCCCACCGGCGTTGGAAAAACCTTCCTCGCCCGCACCCTCGCCGAATTCATGTTCGGCACCTCCGACGCGCTCATCCAGATCGACATGTCGGAATACATGGAAAAATTCTCCGCCTCGCGCCTCATCGGCTCGCCCCCCGGCTACATCGGCTACGAGGAAGGCGGCCAGCTCAGCGAAGCCGTGCGCCGGAAGCCCTACGCCGTCGTCCTCTTCGACGAAATCGAAAAGGCCCACCCCGATGTCATGCACCTCCTCCTGCAAATTTTGGAGGAAGGCAAAATCACCGACTCGCTCGGACGCAAAATCGATTTCCGGAATACCATCATCATCATGACCTCGAATGTCGGGGCCGAGTTGATCAAAAAGCAGACCACGATGGGCTTTGGCGCCCCGGCCGGCGGCTCCGACAATTACGATGTGATGAAGGAGAAAATCATGGGCGAGGCGAAGCGCGTCTTCAAACCCGAGTTCATCAACCGCCTCGACGACCTCATCGTCTTCCACACCCTCGAGAAACCCGACCTCGTCAAAATCGTGGACCTCGAGGTCGAGAAGGTTGTCAAGCGCGTTAAAGGCAAAGACATCCATCTCACGCTCGACCCCACCGCGCAGGATTTCCTCATCGCGAAAGGCTACGACCCCACCTACGGAGCGCGCCCCATGCGCCGCGCCGTGGAGAAATACATCGAGGACCCGATGGCCGAGGAAGTGCTCAAGGGCAACATCAAGCCCGGCGACAGCGTCACCGTCCAAAAAGACGGCGAAAAACTCGGCTTCGTCATCGTCCACTCGAAAGAGCAATCCGAAACCCCCGCGAGCTGACGCACTCGGCCAACATTGGAGGGACGACCTCCGTGTCGTCCGACTTTTCCAGGCGGCGCAGCCGCGCCCGAAATCACGGCGCCGACAGAGCGGCGCCCTCCAACACGCGCTT
>JBMOIA010000378.1:0-1677 GCA_049317565.1 Terrimicrobiaceae bacterium
AGCCGGAACCGGTGGCGCAATCCCGCCCGCTGAAGTTCGATGTCGCCGGATTCCTCGAGCCAGTTCAGCGCCTTCAAAATCTTCTCGCGCGTCTCGCCGGTTTCTTCGGCCGCGGCATCGAGGTCGATCGTGAGCAACCGCGTGCCTCGCTTGCCCGCGACGAAAAGATTTTTCAGGAACTTCTGCCGTTGCGGCGTGTGCCCAGCAATCACGCGATCCTCGGGATGGCGGAAGGCGATCTTCATCGTGGAATGAAACATCCCGCAGGGCTCAAGGATGCCGTCCTGCTCGAGTCGCGTGATCACCGTCTCGAGCACCAGCGGGCGGATGTCCGTCGTCCTTGAAAGATCATACCGGCTGATGTCGAATTCCTCCCCGCGCCGCAGCAGATGGTCGATCAAATGCCGCAACGCCTGCTCTTCCGGCACATCGCCGTGGATGAAATTTTGCAACACCACGAGGTCGTCGGCGCAGGCGAGCATCTCGCAATGCGAGGGCCGCCCATCACGCCCGGCGCGGCCGATCTCCTGTTGGTAGTTTTCGAGAGTCTTCGGAAGATTGAAATGAAACACCGAGCGGATGTCGGATTTGTCGATGCCCATGCCGAAGGCGATCGTGGCGACGATGATGTCGCACCGCCCCGCCATGAAATCATCCTGCGCCGAGGCCCGCACCTCGCCCGCCATCCCGGCGTGATAGGCCCTCGCGCGGAGTCCGTTTTCCACCAACTCCGCCGCCACGCCCTCGGCCGTGTGTTGCAGCGTCACATAGACCACCGCCGGAAATCGCCCGGGGATTTTCAATCGCGCCACCAACTCGCGCATCCGCTCATCGGCTCGAACCGGCGTCACCGCCAAATGCAGATTCGAACGGCGGAATGAGGTTTGAAAATGGTCGCCCTTCGCGATGCGGAAGCCCTTGCGAATCTCCTTCGACACCTCCGGTGTGGCCGTGGCGGTTAGAGCCAGCACACGCGGGATGCGGAGTTTTTTCGCCATCGCCGCGAGGCGCAGATATTCGGGCCGGAAATTGTGGCCCCACTCGGAAATGCAATGCGCCTCGTCGATCGCAAGCAGCGAAACATTCGCCCGCCGGATCGCCGCCAGGAAGCTCTCGCTCAAAAACCGCTCGGGCGCGACATAGAGCAGCTTCAGCGTCCCCGCCGCGATGTCCGCGTGGATTTTTGAAAACTCCGCCGCGTCCAAAGTGGAATCCAACCGCTCCGCCGAAATCCCCCGCGCCTTCAGGGCGTCCACCTGATCCTTCATCAACGCGATCAGCGGCGAAACCACCAACGCCGTTCCCTCCAGCAACACCGCTGGAAGTTGGTAGCAAATCGATTTGCCGCCACCCGTTGGAAGCACCGCCAGGGCCGACCGCCCCGCGAGAAGCGCCTCGATAATTTCGCGCTGCCCCGGCCGGAACGCCGCATGCCCGAACCATCGCTGCAATTCGGATTCCAGTTCCTGCG
Organism: Terrimicrobiaceae bacterium; assembly: GCA_049317565.1. Lineage (GTDB taxonomy): Bacteria > Verrucomicrobiota > Verrucomicrobiia > Chthoniobacterales > Terrimicrobiaceae > UBA967. The sequence continues at coordinate 1,472 of JBMOIA010000378.1, forward strand.
GGGACATCGAAATCCCATCCCGCCCGCAGGCCCTCCGCCGGTCAATCAAATACCAACCAAATACGCGAATGTGCGGGACTGACCTATTTTCAATTGGAGGGCGATGCTCCGTCAGCGCCCAAACCTCAGGCGCGCCCCCGTGCCGTTCTTCTGCGCTCCCCAAAAAAATCGGCGACGACAACCGAGGCGCCGGGCGGTGGCGAGGA
>JBMOIA010000379.1:0-1668 GCA_049317565.1 Terrimicrobiaceae bacterium
TTTCGAGGGGGCCGACGCCGAAGGCGGCGAGGCCGTAGCCGAGTTGGTAGAAGGCGATGAGCAACCCGGCGGCGGACGCTGCGATGGCGGGCATTTGTTTTTGCCCGAAGCTGATGAGGAGCGGGAGCATCGCGGAGCAACCGAGGCCGGCGATGGCGAAGAGGGCGAGGCCGGGGAGGGGATTTTTTGCGGGGATGAGCGGAACCAACAGGAACGAAATGCAGAGGACAACCGGCAGGGTTTGCAGGACGAACCTTTCGGGAATCCAGCGGTCGATCGAGGCGAAGAGCAACCGTCCACCGGTGACCGTCCCCCAGAAAATCGTGAGGGCAAGTGACGAGGCGGCGGGGGTGTTGCCGAGCGTGGTGGACATGAGGATCGAAGCCCAGTTGCCATTCATCGTTTCGCAAATTCCGTAGAGCAGGGCGGCGGCGGCGAAGGCAGGGAAGGCTGCCGGCAGGCCAGCGCGGGATTTTTCGGCGGTTGGCGCGCCCGCCGAGATCGCGAGGGGCAGGGAGAAAACGAGAAGCCCGGCGCTCAACGCGGCGACGAGGACGGGCAGTCCCCACCAAAATCCGAGGCCCACAAAAACGGCGACGAAGGCGGGTGCGAGCGCAGTGCCGAGGCCGAGGAGGGTGTTCAGCGCGAGCAGGGCGCGGTCGGCGGTTTTTGGAAAAAATGCGGCGGCGCAGGTGTTGATCACTGGCACCGTGAGGCCGAAGGCCAGGCCCATGAACGAGGTGGCGACGAGCAGGACCGGATAGGCGAGCGAGGGGTTGCCCGCGATAAACTGGCTCGCGATGAGGAGTCCCATCGAAACAAGGTTCGCCGCCATGCCGCAGAGGAAGACGGTCTTCGCGCCCAGCTTGGCCGCGAGCTTGGGTCCAGCGAGGGAACTGGCAATGGCGAGGATCGCCTGCGGGATGAACAGCGCGCCGTATTGCGTGCTGGTGAGTCCGTAGTGTTGCGGGCTCGTGAAAATCGCCCCGGCGGCGGGGAAGGTCACGAGCGCAATGCCCTGAGCGACCCCGGCCCCGAAGACCGCGCCAATCGCGGCGCGTGAGGGACTTGAAGAGGGTGCCTGCATCAGGGGTGGCGTTTAGGAGGGCGCTGCTTGTCAGCGCCGCACCACTGTGTTTGCGGGAATCGTTCCGGCGCTGACAAGCAGCGCCCTCCTGGGCGGGGCGGGGTCGATTTGGACCAAGTCATCAATGGATGGAGGCTGTCTCCACCGCGTCTTTATTTCAGCCGCTCGAGGAGGTGGTCGCCGACGCGGAGGGCGTTGGCCATCGCGGTGAGCGCGGGGTTCACGGCGCCGATGCTCGGGAAGAACGAGGTGTCCACGACATAGAGGTTGTCGAGTTCGTGGGCCTTGCAATTCGTGTCGAGCACGGAGGTGGCGGGGTCGCTGCCGAAGCGGCAGGTGCCGGACTGGTGGGCCACGCCGCCGATATCGATCTCGTTTTTCATGTAGAGATTCCTCGGGATGAGGTGCTCGTGCATGTCGAGGTGGTTGAGCATCGACTTGAGCTTCGCGTAGAGGCGGTTTTTCGGCTCTTGGTTGTTCGGCGTGTAGCTGAGCGTGATTTGGCCGTCGCGGTTGATCATGACGCGGTTGTGGGGCGAGGGCAGGTCCTCGGTGGAGAGCCAGAAATCGACGGCGTGCTT
>JBMOIA010000380.1:0-1668 GCA_049317565.1 Terrimicrobiaceae bacterium
GGGGCCGGGCATGGTGGCTCCGTGGGCGATGGCGGCGAGTTGGCGGCGATCGATCGCATCGATGGCTGGACGGATGTCGCGGGCCAGGTCGCTGGGCGGATGGGACGGGCGTTTCGAGCCGGAGCGCCAGGATGCGATCAGTTTCTCCTGAATCGAGCGCGAGGCGCTGATCTGGTCGGCAAAAAAGCGGCGGGTGGCCGGGTCTTGGAATTTTGAAAGAACGGCTGCCTCGCGCGCGGGGTCACGGACCGGCTGGCCGGAGTGGAATTTGTTCCACGCCACTTCCGGCGCCAGCGCGAGGCGTTGGGTGACGAGGGAGCGGAGTTGCCGGTCGGGCGAGACGCAGCCGGGCAGAACAGCGAGAACCACCGCCAAAAAAATGACGGGTAGGATTTTGTCTCTCAAAGCGCGGGGGGACTGGCTGGACCGCGAGGCTTAGCCCTGGTCTTCGCTGGAATTCAAGATGCGCTCGAGGGCGTCGGCAAAGTCGTCGAGGGCCTCGTCAGGAACCATGATGGTATCGCGGCGTCCACCGACATCTTCGGTGATCTTCAGCACGCGACCGCGGCTGTTTTCCTTGAAATCCATGAAAAAAATCTTCCTGCCGCAGACGATTTTTTCCGAGGCCAACACTTTATCCGAACCGTTCCCGTAATCTTCCTTCATACCTTCTTCCTTGTGGTGAGGGCGAGGAATCAACAGGGCGAGGAGGCTCTGGGCAAGGACAAAAACGGGGGCGGGTCAGCGGATCGAGCCGACGGCGAGGGCCAGAGAGGCGAGGGTGGTGGAGTAGTCGGCAACGGCGTCGGCGCGGGCAGAGCGGGCGAGGGCGAGCTGGCCGGCGGAATCGGCATACTCGGCCACGGGGGCGAGGCCGGCTTGGTAGGCGGTTTCGACGGCTTGGAAATTTTCCTGCGCGGAGGCGACATAGCCTTCGGCGAATTCGACACGGCGGGAGGCGCTGAGGGTATCGTGATAGGAGACCCAGACATCGCGCGAAGCGGCGAGGCGCTTGGATTCGAGTTCCTCGCGGGCGGCGAGTTCCTCGGCGCGGCGCTTGCGGAGGTTTTCGACGCGTTCGAATCCGTCGAAGATGTCCCAGTCCACGGCAAGGAAGCCGGCGAATCCATTCACGCCGCCGACATTGTCGCGCTGGTTGGGTCCGGTTTGGGAATCGTATTGGAAGGCGGAGTAGGCGTAGTTGCCCTCGAGGCGGACTTTCGGGAGGAAATCGGCCGAGGCGCGGTCCACGGCGGATTCGGCGGCGCGGACCTCTGCGGCGCGGGCGGCGAGGTCGGGGCGGGATTCGAAGGCGGCCTGGATGAGTTCTGTGGCATCGGCGCGCAGGGTGGAGGTGGAAGCGGGGAGTTCGTTTTTGGCGAGGCGGAGCGGGGCGTTGGCGGGGAGTCCGGCGGCGATGAGGAGTTCGCCGAGTGTGTTGCGCGAAAGGGCGCGGGCGTTTTCGAGTTCGTATTGGGCGTCGAGGAGGTTTTTGCGGGCGCGGAGGAGGTCGGGGACGGCGGCGAGGCCGGTGCGGGATTCGATCTCGACGGTTTCGAGCGCGGTGCGGGCGAATTCGAGCATGGCTGTGGCGGCCTGTTCCTTCCAGAGGGCGGATTCGTGGGCGAAGTAGCGGCTTTGGATTTCGAAGACGACTTCCTGGACTTT
>JBMOIA010000381.1:0-1662 GCA_049317565.1 Terrimicrobiaceae bacterium
ACGACGGAATCAATGGGGCGGCTGCGATGGCGGCCGCGCATTTGAGGGATGACGCAGAAGGAGCAGGGGTGATTGCAGCCTTCGGCGATTTTCACATAGGCGCTGTGCGGGGGCGTGAGGCGGAAGCGGGGCGTCGCGAAATCGGGGATGTAGCGGGATTTCGGCGTGACGAGGTTGAGGACGCCGCTGGGTTTCGAATCGAGCACGCGGCGGAAGATGGCGCCGGCTTCGGAGACCTGGTCGAGGCCGATGAAGGCGTCCACTTCGGGGAGTTCAGCGGCGAGGTTGCCGGAGTAGCGCTGGGAGAGGCATCCGCTGACGACGAGGCGCGCCGTGGGACGGATTTCGTTGCGCTGGCGGTCGGCCTCGAGGATGGCATCGATCGATTCCTGTTTGGCGGAGTCGATGAACCCGCAGGTGTTGACGACGAGGATGTCGGCTTCGGCGGGGTCGCGGGTGATTTCGAAGCCCTCGGCTTTGGCGGAGCCGAGCATGACTTCGGCATCCACGAGATTTTTCGCGCAACCGAGGCTGATCATTCCGATGCGCGGCGGGGCGCTTGAGTCGGTTTTCATTGTGGGCGGGACGGCGTGGTGCGGGGGCGCGGCGAGGGTTGGAACGGCGGAAGGCGAAACGGGGTGGGCGAAACGGCAGGGCTTGGCGATGGCGATGGGGAGGGTGTTGCGGCGGGCGTTGGCGTGGGCGTGGCGGTGGGAATCGGGGAAGGCTGTGGCGTCGGCTCGAGCGGTTCGAACAGAACAGGCGGGAGTGGCGCGGGTGTGGCGGCGGGGATTGCAGCGGGTTTGACGCGTTCGAATTTTTTCCAGGTGCGCCAGGAGTAGATTCCGACCGCGATCAGGAGGAGGACGCCGATGGCGGCGCCGATGGCGATGAGGAGGCGGCGGACGGATTTGAATTGCTCGCCTTGCAGGAATCCCGGCGTGGCGAGGAGGACATCGAGGTATTTGTTGTCGCCCGAGCCGAGCTTCTGGCTGCCGGGCAGGGCCGGGCGGATTTCGTCGAGCGGGACGCGGAGGTAATTCGCGTAGTCCACCAGGAACATCCGGGCGTAGGTGGGATGCGCGAAGCTGGAGAAGTCGTCGGCCTCGATCTGCAGCAGGCGGGCGACCGGGATGCGGGTGTCCTTTGCCGCCTTCTCAATCGTGATGCCCGCCTTCTGGCGCTTGGCGGCGAGGCGCCCGCCGACAAAGAGGTCGTCACCGGCTTCCTGTTCCTTGCGTTTCAAATGGCGGATTCCTCGTTGAGGTCGACAAGAATTTCGCGGTCCTTGGCACCGTCCTTGGGTCCGACGATGCCGCGCTGTTCGAGAATATCCATCACGCGCGCGGCGCGTGTATAGCCCAATTTCAGGCGGCGCTGGAGCATGGAGGTCGAGGCGCGGTTTTCCTGCCGGATGATCTCGAGGCATTTCGTGCAGAGCTCCTCGTCCTCGTCGCTGACATCCTCTTCGGGCAGCGCGGTGCTGGTGAGTTTCTCGTGGATGGCGGCGTCGAAATTCGGCTCCGCTTGCTTCGAGACGAACTCGACAAGGCGGTGGATCTCCTCCTCGGTGACAAGCACGCCCTGCGCGCGGGAGAGTTTCGAGGTGCCCGGCGGGAGGTAGAGCATGTCGCCCTGGCCGAGGAGTTTTTCCGCGCCGTT
>JBMOIA010000382.1:0-1661 GCA_049317565.1 Terrimicrobiaceae bacterium
TTAGCTCTGCTGGCTTGCGGCGAGTAGCAGGGCGCGGCGTGCTTTCATCTCCACTTCGATCGCGCCGTCGCGAACTGTGTGGGTTTGGATGGTCTCATCGAGACGCCCTGTTTGTGGGTCGAACTCCACCGGGATCGACTCCAGCACCTGGCCCTCCGCGAAATGCCCGCCGACCGGCAGCCGCACGGGTCCTGATTGCGCATCGCCATTGTTGAAGGCCACCAGCACGGTTGAGCCGGTATTCGCATCCGGCATCTTTCGCACAAAGGCCCACACATTTGGCGACGCGGGCTCGTCTTGTCGCCGCACCTCCTCGAAATCCCCGCGAGCCAGTGCGGGCCATGTGTGCCGCAGTTCGATCAAGCGTTGCAGATGGGCCCACACAGCACCCGGCTTTGTGACAAAGCCCGCGTGATCCTTTTCATGGAAATCCGGCTCGAACGCCCAGTCGGGCATCATTCGCCGGTTGTCGGGGTCCGCCCCGCCATACATGCCGACCTCGTTGCCGTAGGTCAGTTGAGGAATACCCGGGAGGGTGAGCAGCGCGGTGAGCGCGAGTTTGTAGCGGTCGTGCACCACCTCCGCATCCATGTCGGCGGGGAACTCCTCCATGAACCTCGGCACATCGTGGTTGTCGAGCAGCGTGACCATCAGTCGGCATTGGCGCTGGCCGAAGAGATCGATCATCTCGCGTGTCCGCGAGGCGGCCGCATCCACCGATCCGCCTTTGGCGAATGTGTCGATCAGCGAACGCCGCAACGGAAAATTGAAAAGGCTCGCGAAGCCCGCGTCGAGATACTGCCTGTAGCCCGCATAGGACTCATCGAGCAGTTCGCCGAAGATGAACAAATCCGGCCGCGACTCTTTCATGCCGCCGATCCACTGGCGGAAATACCAAGGCTCCACATGCTTCACGGTGTCCATGCGGATTCCGTCGAAATCGAACCGCTCCGCCCATTGTTTGTGGAGATCGAGCAGATATTTCGCCGCCTCCGGGTTGCGGTGATTGAAATCCGGCAGGCCGGCGAGCGGGGCGAAGATTTCCGGAGGTCCCAGCTTCGCGCTCGTTCGGGGATCGTGGAACCAGTCCGGGCGTTGTTTCACGAGCGGGGCGTTGTAGCCCGCGTGATTGACCACCATGTCGAGAACCACCTTGATGTCCCGCCGGTGCGCCTCGGCGAGCACGGCGTCGAACTCTTCCGGTGTTCCGAACCGGGGATCCAGCTCGAACTCGTAGGGATCCGAAAATGCCGCCCAATATCCCGGGAAGCCGCAATTCGCGCCGACCCTCTGGGGCACGCCTTTGTAGAGGGGCGTGACCCAGACCGCGTTGGCGCCCAGTTTGGCGATTGCGTCCAGCCGTTGTTTGAGGCCCGCCAGATCGCCGCCCTGATAGGAATGCGCATCGTCCGGGTTGTGGGTTCCAGGCTTGCCGTGGGATGTGTCATTTTCGGGATCGCCATTTTCGAAGCGGTCGAGGAGCGCGAAATAAATGATGCGGTCCTGCCAAGCCTCATCGGCTGCGGCACGGGCGTGTTCCCAAGTGCACGCGAGCAGCGTCGCCGCCAACAAGATGCTTCGCAGGAAATGACGGCAAGGCGGCGCGTGGCGAAGAGAAGAAATTCGGTGGGAAGAAAATAGCATGCCGGGACCCGTTTGCT
>JBMOIA010000383.1:0-1653 GCA_049317565.1 Terrimicrobiaceae bacterium
AAAACCTTCCGCTGGTCGGGCGAATACATGTGGGACATGAACACCCGCGAGACCCGCTCGGTGGAACTCAATGTCTTCGAGCACTTCACCCCCACCCTCCCCGCCGGCTACGAAAAAACCCCGCTCGTCCTCCTCGCCAACATCGCCCCGGACCTCCAGCACCATGTCCTCGACCAGGTGCGCCAGCCGCGCTTCGTCATCGCGGACACCATGGACCTCTGGATCAACATCGCCCGCGAATCCCTCGACCGCCTCGTCTCCCGCGTGGACATGCTCATCCTCAACGACAGCGAGGCGCGCCAGTTCACCGGCGAAACGAGCCTCGTCAAGGCGGGCAAAAAAATCCGCGCCATGGGACCGCGCTATGTCGCCGTGAAGAAGGGCGAACACGGTTGCCTGCTTTTCGGACCCGAAGCCGAGTTCTTCAGCTGCCCCGCATTCCCGCTCGAGGACATCCACGACCCCACCGGCGCGGGAGACACTTTCGCCGGCGGCCTCGCCGGATATCTCGCCGCGAATTCGAACGGCGAAATCACCTTCGAGGCGCTGAAAAAAGCCGTCGTCTACGGCAGCGTCCTCGCCAGCTTCAATGTCGAGGCGTTCAGCCTGGAGCGGCTCAAGACCGTCGACGCCGCGCAAATTTCCGAACGCTACAGCCTGTTCCAACGCATCTCGCATTTCGAAAAAATCTGACACGGCCTCTCCACCGGGGGCGGCACCAAGGGCAACACCGCACATGAACAAAGAGCCGATCGATACCCACCAAAAGGCGCTCCGGGTCAATCTCGACCCGCAATGGTATGGCACCTTTGCCGAGATCGGCGCCGGGCAGGAGGTCGTCCGCTGGTTCTTCCGCGTCGGCGGCGCCGCAGGGACCATCGCGAAAAGCATGTCCGCTTACGACATGAAGGTCAGCGATGCCATTTACGGGCGCTGCGACAGGTATGTTTCCAAGGACCGCTTGCAGGCGATGCTCGACCGCGAGTTCGAGCTGAACATCGAACGCCTCGGCCCATCGCGCGGCGAAACCACCTCGTTCTTCGCGTTCGCAGACACCGTGGTCGCCCGCAGCTTCAAAGGCGGCAACGAATGCCACGGCTGGATGGGCATCAAATTCCAGAGCCGCCCGCACGACCAGCCGAGCCAGATTCTCATGCATGTCCGCATGCTCGACACCGAGGCCTCGCTCCAACAGGAGGCGCTCGGAATTGTCGGGGTCAACCTCTGCTACGGCTCCTTCTTCCTGCACCACACGCCGGAAAAACTCGTCGAGTCGCTCCTCGACATGCTCACCACCGGCCGCATCGAAATCGACATGATCGAATTCAGCGGAATCGAATTCCGCAATGTGGACAACCGCCTCATGGCGCTCCTGCTCGTCCAAATCGGCCTCAGCGGCGCCGCGATGTTCGATTCCGACCGTGAGGTGCTCCAGCCCTCCGAGGTCCTCTACAAAAAAGCCATCCTCGTCGAACGCGGCAGCTTCCGCCCGCCCACGCATGTGAACCTCGATATGCTCCGCTGCGCGCTGGAGAAGTTCAAAGCTGCCCCCGCCGTCGCGAACAAGCCGGTCCTGCCCATCATGGAACTCACCATGCGCAACCTCCTCGCGGGCGGCACCGATGTGGACCGCCGCGACTTCCTCGCCCGCGC
>JBMOIA010000384.1:0-1652 GCA_049317565.1 Terrimicrobiaceae bacterium
TTTGATGCGGTCGGTGGCGGATTGGACTTCTTCGGCGGTGAGGGTGCGCTCGGGGCTGCGGAAGGAGAGCGAAACGGCGAGGGATTTTTTGTCGGCGGGGATTTTTTTGCCGTCGGGGTCGGTGAAGAGGTCGAAGAGGGAGATCGATTCCAGGAGGGGCTCCCGGAGGGATTCGATGGCGGCGCGGACTTCGCCGTAGGGCAGGGCGAGCGGGGCCAGGAAGGCGATGTCGCGGGTGGAGCCGGGGAATTTGGCGAGCGGGGCGACGGCCGTGCCGCTGGGGGCGAGGGCGCGCCAGGCGGTGAGGTCGAATTCGGCGATGAGGATGGGGGAGGTGGCACCGAGTTCGCGTGCGGCGCTTGGGTGCAGCTGGCCGGCGGTGCCGATTTTTTTTCCGGAGAGGAGGATTTCGGCGGCGGCGCCAAAGGGTGCCGGTGGATTGGCGAGCGGCTGGGTTTCGAGAGCGCCGAGGCGGGTGATGGCGCCGAGGAGGTCGAAGATGTCCCAAGGGCGGGCGGATTCGCCGCGCCAGGTGGCGGAGGATTTTTCGCCGGTGTCGGCGATGGCGAGGCGCTCGGTTTCGCCTTGCGGCGTGAAGATGCGGCCGACTTCGAAGAGCGGGATGGACTTGGCGCCTTGGTCGATATTGCGGCGGATGGCTGCGAGGAGGCCGGGGACGAGGCTGTTGCGTAGGCGGGATTGGTCGTCGCCGAAGGGATTCCGCAGCGCGACGGATTCGCCGAATGCGGAGGAATCGGCATTCGAGACGAGCGTGCCGGTGCGGGCTTCGTGGAATCCCATTCCCGCCAGGCGGCGGCGGAGGCCCATGGCGAAATCGTAGGCGGCATCGGCATCGGAACCGGGCGAGAAGGTGCCGGCGGTGCGGGAGGGGATTTTTTCGATTCCAACGATGCGGGCGATTTCCTCGATGAGGTCGGCCTCGCGGGTGATTTCGCGCCGGTAGCCGGGGACTTCCCATGTCGAGTCGCCGAGGTTTTTCAGGCCCACGCGTTCAAGCGCGGAGTCGATTTCGGAGTCGGGGATTTCGAGGCCGAGGACTTGGCGGACGCGGTCGCGGCGGAGAGCGATGGAATGGCGTGCTGGAATTTCCCCGGCGACTTGGAGGGTTTCGGAGGCTGTGCCTCCGGCGAGTTGGAGAATGAGTTCGACGGCTCGGGCTGAGGCGGGGATGACGCCTTCGGGGTCCACGCCGCGTTCGAAGCGGTAGCTGGAATCGCTGAAGAGGCCGAGGGCGCGCGAGGCGCGGCGGATGCGGGACGGCTCGAAGTAGGCGCTCTCGAGGAGGATTTCGGTGGTGGATTCGGTGACGCCGGTGGATTCGCCGCCCATCACGCCGGCGAGGGCGGCGGGGGCTTTGGCGTCGGCGATGACGAGCGAGCCGCCGGGGAGTTTGTAGGTTTTCCCATCGAGGGCTTGGAATTCCTCGCCTTCGGCGGCGGGGCGGACGCGGATGTCGCCCGAAATTTTTGCGGCGTCGAAGGCGTGTAGGGGCTGGCCGAGTTCAAAGAGGACATAGTTGGTGATGTCCACGATGTTGTTGATGGGGCGCAGGCCGACGGCGGCGAGGCGGTCGGCGAGCCATTGCGGGCTGGGGCCGACTTTGACGCCGGAGATTTTGCGGAGGGTGTAGA
>JBMOIA010000385.1:0-1649 GCA_049317565.1 Terrimicrobiaceae bacterium
CCCTGTTTCTGCAATTCCTGAATCCGCACCCGCGCCGAACGGATGAAATTTCCCCACCATCGGTCGTGTGGCTCGTCCTTGAATTTTTCCCACTCCTCGAGCGCCGGCCCACCGCTCACGAGAATGTATTCCCGCACAATTTCGGCACGCGCGCCGAGGGCGGAAAGCAACAGCACGGCAAGAAGCAACCGGATCATCGCGGCAGGATTTTCAGGCAACCATCCGACGCAAGAACAAAACTCATCCGAAATGATCCCATCCGCCCGGCCAGCCCGCGGGGGCGGTTTTGCGGCGGGTCAGACGGCCGATCGCCGTGAGCGGGACTTTCGGAAATTTCCTCTTCCACTCGGCGCGGAGTTTTTCGGCTTTGGCGGCGGAGACCGAGAACAGGAGTTCGTAGTCCTCGCCATCGGAAATCGCCTGCGCCACCGTGCAGCCGGGATTGCGGGGGATGGCGGCTTCGTCGATTTCGAACCCGCAACCACTCGCCCGCGCGAGGCGGGGCAGGTCGCTGCCGAGACCGTCGCTCAAATCCATCATGGCCGAGGCGAAGCCCCGCCGCGCGATCCAACCCCCCTCGCCCAGCCTCGGGACGAACCGCAAATGCCGTCCGCGGAGAGACCCACCAAGCCGCCCGGTGACGAAAATCACATCCCCTGCCCGCCCGCCGGACCGCTTGCAGAGACGCTTGCCATCGGCAGTGCCCGTGAGCGCCACCGAGACCGCGATGCCTTGTTTTTGCCGCGACATCTCGCCGCCGGCGACCTCCACGCCGAACTTCCGCGCCGCACGGCCGAGGCCGCGATAGAATTTCCGCCAATACGCGGGATCCAACCCGGGCGGCGAAAAAAATGTCACCAACGCCTGACCCGGAGTCCCACCCATAGCGGCGATGTCGCTCAACGGACGGCAGAGCGCCTTCCATCCGACCAACGCCGGATCGTCGCTCCGCCGGAAATGCACATCCTCGGCGATGCAATCGGTCTTCAGCAAAAGCACCTTGTTGCCGCGTCCCACAGGAATGGCGGCGCAATCGTCGCCGGGCCCGAGGACACCGCGCCGGGGCAAGGGAACCTCGCGCAACAATTCGCGCAACAAAGCGTCCTCCGCGCACCACTTCATTTCATCAGGTCCGGCCATTGGAGCGTTGCGATGATGTTGAGTCCGTTGAAGAGCGCATGGGCGGCGATCGGCGCCCAAAGAGATCCGGTCGCCTCATAGAGCAGGACCAGTGCGGCCGCGAGGAGGAACAGCGCCGGCAGCGATGCGGGGTGGGCGTGAATCAATGCGAAGGCCGCCGAACTCGCCACGAGCGCCGCAAACCGCCCCCACCATTGGCGCAGCACACCGTAAAGACATCCGCGAAAAACCACCTCCTCCGCCACCGGCGCCGCAATCGCGCCAACCAAAACCACCGTCCACCGCGCCGCGGGGTCCGTGTTGTTCGCAAGAAAATCCACGATCGGCTGCGGCTGCGCCTCGGGGCCCGCGAAAAAATACCCCGCGAACTGCCCGGCATAAACCGCCGGCAAGGCGAGCAGCAGTCCGCCCACAGCCATTGGCAAACCCGAACGCCAATCGCGCCAGTCGCGCCAATCGAGCCCGAACAGTTCCACCAAGTCATTATTCCGGAAAATCAGAAACCCGAA
>JBMOIA010000386.1:0-1648 GCA_049317565.1 Terrimicrobiaceae bacterium
CCGTCGCGGTAGGCGGCCTGGATGGACTCGGTGGCCTCGGCGATGGATTTGCCTCCGATGGAAACGGCGCCGACCAAAGGGAAGATGGCTTGGCCGTCGCCAGAAACGCGGACAACGGCGTCGAGTTCGGGTTCTTGGAAGACGCGAAAATCGAGGAGGTCATCGGGAGCGAGGCGGTAGTCGGCGGAGTCCGCAACGGGTGCGGATTCCTGCGCTGGGAGCGCCGCGGCGGCCCATTGAAAGAGGGCGAGCGCAGCTGCGACGCAGAGGGTGGTTTTTTTTCCAGCGGCCGGGAAAAACATCGCGATCAGAACTGGCCCTCGAGTTCGAAACTGAACTGGTTGTCGAACCAAGTGTCCTCCTGGAGCGTGGAAGCGTTGGCCCGGTATTCGTAGGAGAGGGAGGCCTTCATGTATTTGAGGAACGAATAGGAGAGGCTGGGGTTGAGGAAGTAGAAATTGTCCACGCGCGTCGCATCGGTGTCGACCGTGTTGGCAACGTAGGTATCATTCTCATACCCCACCGCGAATGCAAATGTGAGTTTGTCGGTGAGTCCCTGCGAGATTCCGAACTCGCCGCCGGTGGCGATGTAATCCTGGCCGGCGATGCTGGGGGATGACTGGAGATTCCGGTAGCCGACGAGGCTGAGGGAGGTTTTGGGGAAGAGCTGGTATTCGGCGCCGAGAGAGAAAACGGGAAGGACGCGCATGGGCTCGCCGCCGCTGACATATTGGTTGAATTGGATGCCGCCGCTGGCGTTCAGGACGACCTTGCCCGTGGCGCCGTAGCTGGTGCGGGCGTTGATCGTTTGGAACCACATGTCGGGGCTGTCCTCGGTGCGCTGCAACCCGCCGATGACCTGAAGGCCGACCTTGGTTTTCGGGAAGAGCGCGTAATCGACGGCGAGGCTGGCTTGGTAGTCCGCGGAACTCAGGTTGTCCGGGTAGTCGTTTGTGTTTTGGCTGAGCTCGAGGTCGATGTCGGTTTTTTCACTGTAGTCGTAGAGAAAGCGGAGGGTGTTGAAATAGAGCGAGCGTGTGGTGAAGGCGCCCACCTGGCGCTCGGCGCCGTTGAGGAACTGGTAGCGGCTCTCGAGTTGGACGGCGAGTTGGTTGAAGCGGTATTGCGCGAGCAGGCTGGCCTGTTGATCGAAGGAGTTCTGCGAGGCGTAGCGGTTGAAGAAGAAGCCCTCGGCGAGATACTCGAGGAGCAGGAAATTGCTTTCCATGTTCCGGTAGTCGCCGAGCTCGAGCGCGAAGCCGAGATTGATGTTGTAGATGAGGTCGCTCTGGCGGTCGGAGTTGGAGATGAAAATATTGTCATCATAGGTCACCCCCGTCGACACGATCGGACGAATGCGCCACATGCGGTCGTCCGCCTCTTCGGGAACCTGGACAAGGCCGATTTGCTCGCCGTCCAACGGCGGAACATCGTCGACATTCGGATCCGGCAGTGGAGCGATCGGGTAGTCTGTCGTGGCTTGAATGGTGGCAAATCCGATATCCGGTTCCGAAGGCTGCATCGGCTCAAGCAGAAAATCCGCATCGGACTGGGCGGCGGTTTGCGGTGGAGGAGGAGGTCTTTCCGCCCCATTGGGATTCGCTGTGAAAGCGATGCCGGTCGCGAGAAGGATGGATATCACGGCGGC
>JBMOIA010000387.1:0-1639 GCA_049317565.1 Terrimicrobiaceae bacterium
ATCGTGGGCATCGGCGAACCGCTCATCGGCCGGCTCGTGCATTTCGACGCGCTCAAGATGAAGTTCCGCGAGTTCAAGGTGCGCAAGGACCCGTCCTGCCCGGTGTGTTCGGAAAACCCGACGATCACGCAGCTCATCGACTACGAGGAATTCTGCGGCATCCCGCAGGCGAAGGCCGAGGAGGAGGCCGAGCCGCCCGTGCCCGAGATCACAGTGGAGGAACTCAAGGCGCGCATCGACCGCAAGGACCGCTTTGTGCTTCTGGATGTGCGCGAGCAATTCGAGTGGGATGTGGCGCGCATCCCGGGCGCGAAGCTCATTCCGCTGGGCGAACTGCCCTCGCGCATGAGCGAATTGGATTCCGCCGACGAGATTGTGATCCATTGCAAGAGCGGCTTCCGGAGCGCGAACGCGCTGCGCCACCTGCAAAAGGCGGGCTTTTCGAAATTGTTCAATGTGGAAGGCGGCATCCTCGCCTGGGCCGAGCGGGTGGACCCCTCGGTGCCCAAGTATTGAAGCGCGATGGAGGAGGGGGATTTGACCGGCATGCTCGCGTGCCCCGCCACGATGAAAACGCTGCGCCTTGCGAGTGAGACAGAACTCGCCGTGATCCGGAACATTTCGCGCAACGCCGCACTCGAGGCGGCGCTCGTGCGTGAGGATCGGCTTGTGGCCTATCCGGTCTCCGGCGGAATTCCTGTGGTGATGCAGGAAGCGGCGATCGACCTCCGCAAAACAAACAACCAGCCATGACCGAACTCGAACGCATCCGACACTCCGCCGCCCATGTGCTGGCGACGGCGATCCTGAAAATCTGGCCGGAGGCGCAGTTCGCGGCCGGCCCGCCGGTGGAGAACGGCTTTTATTACGATGTCGACCTCCCGCACCGCATCTCGCCCGAGGATTTCCCCAGGATCGAGGAGGAGATGAAGCGCGAGGTGAAGGCGAATCATGTCTTCGAGCGCGTGGAAATTTCCCGCGCGGACGCTTTGGCTATGGCCGAGCGGGGCGAGTTGGCGGCGCTCTCGGCGCGCGGCGTTCCTTCGAAGTTCAAGTTGGACATCGTCCAAAACATCCCCGATGGCGAGGCGATCACGCTCTTCCGCAACGGGGATTTCACCGACCTCTGCGCAGGGCCCCATGTGATGCGGACAGGCAACATTGGGGCGTTCAAGCTCACGCATGTCGCGAGCGCCTACTACAAGGGCGACGAGCGTAATCCCCAGCTGCAGCGCATCTACGGAACGGCGTTCAAGAACAAGACGGCGATGGAGGAATACTTCGCCATGCTCGAGGAGGCAAAGAAGCGCGACCACCGCCGCATCGGCGCCGAGATGGGGCTTTATGCGATCGACTCCGAGTTTGTCGGCCCCGGCATGCCGCTGTGGCTGCCGAAGGGCGCGGTGCTCGTCGAGGAACTCGAGCGCCTCGCGAAGGAAACCGAATTCGCTGCGGGCTATGTGCGCGTGAGGACCCCGCACCTTGCGAAAGAGAAAATGTATAAAACCTCGGGGCACCTGCCGTATTACGCCGAAAGCATGTTCCCGCCGATGGAGCTGAAGGAAGCCGGGGAAGGGGAGGGGAGCGAGGCGGAGAGGTATTACCTCAAGGCGATGAATTGCCCGCACCACCACAGGAT
>JBMOIA010000388.1:0-1637 GCA_049317565.1 Terrimicrobiaceae bacterium
GCGTCGTATGTCAAATCCAATGGACCCCCGCCCTCCCCGAGCTCGGGGTGAAAAACGAGCAACGAACTGGAGCCCAGAACCACGATTTTGCGCGAAGCCTCACGCGAGCGCAGTTCCTCAAGCAAATGGGTCAATGAGCGAAGGCGCATATCTCCGCCACGATTCCATGCTCGTCTTTTGAAAGCACCCCCGCAAACGGCGCGAAGTTCCTGAAAAAATCCGCCTGCTCGCCATCCTCGCGCAGCACCTTCAAGAGCGCCTGCATCCCCTCCTCCGACTCCCGCGCCGCGAGAATCAACCGCTCCCACTCGCGCAACTTTCCCTGTTGCGTGGACCCGTTGGCGATCCAACGCGCGATGTTGTCGAGCCCGACCTGCAACCAAGCCGGATCACGCTCGATCTTGTCGGCAATCAGGCGAAACATCGTCCGCCTGGCCGCATCCGCCGCCGTGGGATCGTAAGGCATCTATAAAACCATCCCACATTCCGCACGCTCAATCGACCCGATTTTTGTTCGCGGAGCTACGGGTTCAGATTCAGCGCGGTGGTTTTTTTCCAGTGGAGGGCTTCGTGGATCGCGCGGGTGATGTAGGCCTTGGCGCGGACGACGGCTTGATGGAGCGGGTATCCGCGTGCGAGGCCGGCGGCGATGGCGGCCGAGAAGGTGCATCCGGTGCCGTGGGCGTCGATGCCCCGGCGGAAGGGTGCGGAAAATTCCTCGCTTCCGGCGGCGGTGACGAGGATGTCGATTGCGGATTTGGATTTCAGGTGCCCGCCTTTGAGAAGAAATGCGCAACCGTGGCGGCGCACGAGTTCCTCCCCAGCGGCGAGCATTTCGGTGGTGTTGCGGCAGGGGCGGCCGGAGAGGATGCGGAGTTCGTCGAGATTGGGTGTGACGAGCGTGGCGAGGGGGAAGAGGAGTTCGCGGTAGGCGCGGAGGGCCGAGGGTTTCAAAAGCGGATCTCCGCTGGACGCAACCATCACGGGGTCAACAATCAGAGGTGTGTTTTTACGTTTTTTCAAAAGCACGCCTGCGACGGCCTCGATGATGGGGGTGGAGTAGAGCATTCCGGTTTTGATCGCCGCTATGGGAAATGCCTTGAAGCACATGCGGATTTGTTCGGCAACCAACTCTGGCTTCACGGCCTGGATCGCCGAGACGCGTCCGGGAACTTCGGCAACGATGCAGGTAATGGCCGTCTGCGCATAGCAGCCGAGGGCGGTGATGGCCTTGAGGTCGGCTTGCGCGCCGGCACCGCAGGAATTGTCAGAACCGGCAATGGTCAGGACTACGGGGGGTGAGTTTTTTGCCATGGGTTTTTCAGGGAATGAGCGGGGAGAGGATGTCGAGAACGCCCTTGGCGGCATCGATCGCTGTGCCGGGGATGACTTCGGCGGCACCAGTGCCTTGCTTGATGAGGAAGCCCCCCGCAATGGAGGCGGCGAGACGCGCAGTGAGGTTTTCGGTCGGGTGTGTGGTCGTTCCGCCGAGTTCCAGAGGCGTCCAACAAAAGCCGTCACGTTCGTGTGTGAACACCGTTTGGCGCGCGCCGGGAAGGGCGGCGAGGATGCGGTCGGAAACACCGAGGCGGAGTTCAGCTCGCAGCCTGTCGCCGGGGCCGATGCGTGCGGAGCCT
>JBMOIA010000389.1:0-1627 GCA_049317565.1 Terrimicrobiaceae bacterium
GAGACCACCAACATGCGGGCGCAGAGGGCGAGCGTGGTTTCTCGCAGGCGGGGATTGGCTTTGCCGGTTTTCAGGAATTCCACGGCCTCGCGGACCTCGAGGGCGTTGCCGGCGGAGTTGGCGAGGGGTTGGTTCATGTCCGTGAGGAGCGCGCTGGTGGGCATCCCTGCGCCGTTGGCCACTTCGACGAGGCGGCGGGCGAGAGTGCGGGCGGCGTCCGGGTTGTCCATGAAAGCGCCGTTGCCGCATTTCACATCCATGACGAGGAAGCGGAGGCCGGCGGCGAGTTTTTTCGAGAGGATGGAGGCGGTGATGAGGTCGATGGATTCGACGGTCGCGGTGATGTCGCGCACGGCGTAGATTTTTTTGTCGGCGGGGGCGAGGGCGGCGGTCTGGCCGATAATGGCGACGCCGCAGGAGCGGACGGTTTTGCGGAATGTTTCCTCCGGCGGGGTGGTGTTGTAGCCGGGGATGGATTCGAGTTTGTCGAGTGTGCCGCCGGTGTGGCCCAGCCCGCGGCCAGAGATCATCGGGACGAAGCCGCCGCACGCCGCCACGAGCGGACCGAGGACGAGCGACACGAGATCGCCCACGCCGCCGGTGGAGTGTTTGTCCACGATCGGACCTGGGAGTTCGCTCCAAGACAAGGTCTCGCCCGAGTCGCGCATGGCGAGCGTGAGAGAAACGCATTCATCCAGCGACATGCCTTTGAGGAGCGTGGCCATGGCGAACGCGGCGATTTGACCCTCCCCCACCGTGCCGTCCACAACGCCGCGGATGAATTGCGAGAGTTCCTCCTGGCTAAGCGGAATCGCGTCGCGTTTTTTTCGGATGGTTTCCTGAGGAAGGAACATGGGGTCAGGGGGCGAGGAGGGCGTTTATTTTTTCGAGTAGGCGCGGGAAGTCGAGCGGCTTCGGCTCGTAGGCATCGCAGCCGGCGGAGAGGCATTTTTCCGCGATTTGCGGGTCGGCGTTGGCCGTGAGACTGATGACGGGGATGGTGGCGGTGGCGGGGTGGGACTTGAGGTTGCGGGTGGCTTCAAACCCGTCCATCACCGGCATGTCCATGTCCATCACGATGAGTGCGGGTGGATTGGCGCGCGCGGTTTCCAGGGCCTCGGCGCCGTTCGATGCGGTGGCGGTGGCAAACCCCGCCCGGGCGAGCCGAAGAGTCAGGATTTGGCGGTTTGCCTCGGTGTCATCGACGACAAGGATGGTGCGCATGGGGTGATGGGGAATGGGGAATCAGACAAGTGCGGCGGGCTCGCGGCAACCTAAAACAGAGTCCAGCCCAATCAATTCAGATTCACCCCGCCGACGCTTTGACTCGCCGCTGCCTTGCCGCCACAATCCCGCGCCATGTCCGAATTGTCCAAGGCCTACGAGCCCCAGTCCGTCGAAGAAAAATGGTATTCCCATTGGATCGAGCACGGCCACTTCACCGCCGACCCCGCCTCGCCGAAGCCCGCCTACTCGATCGTCATCCCGCCGCCGAATGTCACCGGCGTCCTCACGCTCGGCCATGTGCTCAACAACACACTCCAGGACATCCTCGCCCGCCGCGCCCGCCAAACCGGCCATGAAGTCCTCTGGCTCCCCGGCACCGACCACGCCGGCATCGCCACGC
>JBMOIA010000390.1:0-1624 GCA_049317565.1 Terrimicrobiaceae bacterium
CGAAATCCGAGGCGCTGTAGCCGTAGCTCTCCTCGCCGCCGAAGACATAGAAGCTCGAATGCTCGAGGCGGAGGCGGCGGGTTTCGGCCTCGGGCAGGTGCGCGTAGTTCTGGCGGAGTTCGGCCGGGATGGCGGCTTCGTATTTGCCGAGTTTACTGCCGATGTATTTGAAACCGGTGAGGGTCTCCACGCAGCGCAGGCCGAATTTTTCCGCGATGGCCTTCTGGAGGTCGGTCGTGACGAAAGTTTTTATGATCACGCCGCGGGCGCGGTTGGATTCGCTGAGGATTCCCTTTTCGAAAAACCGCGAGGCGCGATACCAGGCGAGGATCGAGCCGATCTGGTTGCCGGTGAGGAGTTGCATTTTCCCGGAGGCGTCGCGCGCCGCGATGCCCATGCGGTCGTCATCGGGGTCGGTGGCGATGACAAGGTCGGCGCCGGTTTTGTCGGCCTGGGCGATGGCCATGGAGAGGGCCTCGGCGTTTTCGGGGTTCGGGGATTTGACCGTCGGGAAGCGGCCGTCCGGGACTTCCTGCTCGGCCACGGTGTCGCATTGGAACCCGAGGCGCTGGAGCATCGGCTTGATGATCACGCCGCCCACGCCGTGCAGCGGGGTGTAAACGATTTTCAGCGAGTTTTCGCGCCGAATGAGTTCAGGGTCGATCGGCAGCGTGGCGAGGCGCTCCATGTAGGCCTCGTCGATCTCTGCACCCATCGGTATCACGCGGCCCCGCTCGGATTCCAGCACCGGCGTGTAGCCCTCGCTTTCGACGGCATTGACGCGCGAGATGATCGCCGAGGCGTGTGGTTCGGTGACTTGGCACCCGTCGCCGAAGTAAACCTTATAGCCATTGTATTGGGGCGGATTGTGGCTCGCGGTAAGGTTGATCCCTGCCTGCGCGCCGACATGGCGCACGGCAAACGACAACTCCGGCGTGGAGCGCGGACCCTCGAAAAGGTAGGCGTCGCAGCCATGCTCGGTGATGATCTTCGCGGCGAGTTCGGCGAATTCGCGCGAGAAGAACCTGGTGTCGTGGCAAAGGCAAATCGCCGCTCTGCCCGGCAGCCCGCTTTTCGAGAAGTGTTCGAGCACATACTGGACGAGACCCTGCGTGGCGCGGCTGATGTTGAAGGAATTCATGGCGTTCGTCCCGACGCAGGGGAATTCCGGTCGCCCGAGCGCCTGGGGCCTGCCCTGCTCCGCCTTGGTAACGACCGCGCCGATCGTTTTCCCGCGGAGGCCGCCGGTGCCGAAGGCGAGAGTGCGGAAGAAGCGGTTGTCGAGTTCCGCCCAATTCCCGGCATCGGCCAATTCCCCGACTGAGGCCGCGTCGATCGGCGATACGCTTTTCGAAAGGAGCGCCAGAATGTTCCTCGCGGACTCGGGGAGCAGCTTTCCTTCGTCGGCGGCTTTTTGGATCCGGGAAGCGAGTGCAGTCATACTGCCACGACTACCACGCGCCGCGCGGCGGTGTCCATCGCCTGGCCAGCCACACGCAAAAATTCCAATCACGCCGGAAGCGGCAATCGCACCACCGGAATTTGTTTTGACACGAAAACCCGAACCAGTAGCTTTTGCGGTCCCGTTGGAACTGGAGGACGACGCCAACCGCCCGGCCGAACG
>JBMOIA010000391.1:0-1603 GCA_049317565.1 Terrimicrobiaceae bacterium
GCGCGGAGGTCGGCGAGGTCGATGTTTCCTTGGGAATCGCAGGCGACGGGGACGACTTTCATTCCGGCCATGACGGCGCTGGCGGGATTGGTGCCGTGGGCAGAGGTGGGAATGAGGCAGGCGGTGCGGTGGGTGTCGCCGCGGGAATGGTGGTAGGCGCGGATGGCGAGGAGGCCGGCGTATTCGCCTTGGGAGCCGGCGTTGGGTTGGAGGGAGACGGCGGCGAAGCCTGTTATTTCGGCGAGCCATTCCTCGAGTTGGCGGGCCATTTTTTGGTAGCCGAGGGATTGGTCGGCGGGGGCGCAGGGATGCAACGCGGAGACGGTGTCCCAGGTGACGGGGAGCATCTCGGAGGTGGCGTTGAGTTTCATGGTGCACGAGCCGAGGGGGATCATCGAGGTCGTGAGCGAGAGGTCCTTGGCCTCGAGGCGGCGGATGTAGCGGAGCATCTCGTGCTCGGTGTGGTGCGTGTTGAAGACCGGGTGGGTGAGGAAAGGGGAGGTGCGTTGGAGGGCGAGGGGGATTTGGCTTTTGGCGAGGAGGGCGCTGCTTGTCAGCGCCGGGTCGATGGGTTTGCGGGAGCCGCTCCGGTCCTGACAAGCAGGACCCTCCTGGGCGTTTTGTTGAGCGGAGCCGATTTCGAAAAGGGCGAGCAAGGAACCGAGGTCTTCGGTGGTTTCGTCGAACGAGATGGAGACGGTGGTTTCGTTGAGGAGGCGAAGGTTGATGCCGATTTTTGCGGCACGGGCGACCAAGGCGGTGGCGGGTTCGTTTTTCGGAGTGACGCTGACCGTGTCGAAGAAGGCGCTGTGATGCACGGTGTGGCCGGCGTTTTTCAGGGACTCGGCGAGATTGGCAGCGTGGCGGTGGACACGCTCGGCGATTTGGCGCAGGCCTTCGGGTCCGTGATAGACGGCATACATCGAGGCCATGACGGCGAGGAGAACTTGGGCGGTGCAGATGTTGCTGGTGGCCTTGTCGCGGCGGATGTGTTGCTCGCGGGTCTGGAGCGTGAGGCGCAGAGCGGGATTGCCGGCGGCGTCTTTCGAAACTCCGACGAGTCGACCGGGCAAGCGGCGCTTGTGTTCATCGCGTGTCGCGAGGAATGCGGCGTGGGGTCCGCCGAAGCCGGGTGGGACTCCGAAGCGCTGGGTGGAGCCGATGACGACATCGGCTCCGCATTCGCCGGGCGGCTTGAGGAGCGTGAGGGCGAGGAGATCGGTGGCGACGATGGCGAGGGCGCCGGCTGCGTGGGCGGCGGCGATGAGTTTTTCAAGATCGGGAATCGAGCCGTCGGTGGCCGGGTATTGAAAGAGACACGCGAAGACGGGAGCGGTGGGGAGTTTTTCGGCGGAGCCGGTGAGGACCTTGATTCCAAGGGGCTCGGCGCGGGTTTGGAGGACGGCGAGGGTTTGCGGATGGACATGGTCGGCGACGAAAATCGCATCGCCGCCCTTGATGTCGTGGCAGAGCGTCATGGCCTCGGCAGCGGCGGTGGACTCGTCGAGGAGCGAGGCATTGGAGATCTGCATGCCGGTGAGGTCGCAGACCATCGTTTGGAAATTCAGGAGCGCCTCGAGGCGACCTTGGGCGATCTCGGCCT
>JBMOIA010000392.1:0-1593 GCA_049317565.1 Terrimicrobiaceae bacterium
GGAAAACGTGATCATGGGTCACCTCATCCCGGCCGGCACCGGGTTCGAGGTCAACAGGAAGGTCGAGATCGTTCAGATCGGCGACGCCTTGGAAACGGGTTCGAAGGAGGAATCCAAGAAAGCCAGCTAATCCAATAGAAAATGTCAGCAGAAACAGACCACCAGCATAACGTCGCAGTCATGACGGAACTCCTCGAAGCCGGCGTCCATTACGGGCACCAGACCAAGCGTTGGAACCCGAAGATGCGGTCCTACATCCTCGAGGAAAAAAACTCGATCTACATCATCGACCTCGCCCTCACCGTGGAGCAACTCCAGGGAGCGACCTCGTTCCTCCGTGAAACCGTGAAGAACGGCGGCAAAATCCTCTTCGTCGGCACGAAGAAGCAGGCGCAGGAAGCGGTCCGCGAAGCCGCCGAGGCCACAGGCCAGTTTTTCGTCAACCAGCGATGGCTCGGCGGAACGCTCACGAACCTCGCCACCATCCGCCGCAGCGTCGCCCGCCTGAAGGAAATCCAGGCGCTCGAGAAGTCCCCGGCTTTCGCGAAGATCAACAAGGCCGAGGCCTCCTCGATCCGCCGCGAAGGCGCCAAGCTCCTTCACAACCTCGGCGGTGTCGTGGAAATGGCGAAGCTTCCCGATGTGATTGTCGTCATCGACACCCTCCGCGAGCAAATCGCCGTGGCCGAGGCCAACCGGCTGGGTATTCCTGTCGTGGCCATCGTGGACACGAACAGCGACCCCGAGAAAATCGAGTATCCCATCGCCGGCAACGACGATGCCATCCGCTCGATCCGCGTGATCCTCTCCAAGCTCGTCGAGTCCGTCCTCGAGGGGCGCGGCACGCGCGGCAAATCCGCCCGCCCTCAGGAAATCGCCGCCGTCTCCGAGTAAATCTTCAAGATCCGACCGATTCGTCTGATCCTCCCGATCTCAAACACCACCACCATGTCCGAAATTTCAGCCGCCCTTGTGAAGGAACTCCGCGAAAAGACCAACGCGGGAATGATGGATTGCAAAAAAGCCCTCGCCGAATGCGGCGGGGACATCGCGAAAGCCGAAGATTGGCTCCGCAAGAAGGGGATCGCCAGCGCCGGCAAGAAGGCGTCCCGCGCCGCGAAGGAGGGCATCATCGCCTCTTACCTGCACATGCAGGGCAAAGTCGGCGTGCTCGTCGAGGTCAATTGCGAAACCGACTTCGTCGCCAAGAACGAGATTTTTCGCGACTTCGTGAAGGATGTCACCCTGCACATCGCGGCTGCGCACCCGCTCTGCGTCTCTCGCGAGCAGGTTTCGCCCGAAACCATCGCCCGCGAGCGCGAGATCGCCGCGGCCCAGGTGCAGGGAAAGCCCGCCAACATCGTTGAGAAGATCGTCGACGGAAAAATCGACAAATACTACAGCACGGTCTGCCTGCTCGAGCAGGCGTTCATCAAGAACCCGGAACTCACGATCCAGGATCTGGTGAACTCGAAAATCGCCGAGCTGGGCGAGAACATCGTCATCCGCCGCTTCACCCGCTACGCAGTGGGCGAGGAAGCCGCCTGATTCAAAAAACGAAGCTCGCGCGCAGGCCGAGGGCCAGCGCGTTTT
>JBMOIA010000393.1:0-1579 GCA_049317565.1 Terrimicrobiaceae bacterium
TCGATATCGTTGTTGGAATTGCCGGATGGGGCCTGGCTGTTGATGCCTCCGCCGTTGTCCGTCGCGTAGGCCACGGCGGCGATGTAGATGTTTTGAGGGATGGAGCCGAACGCGGCGACGAGGTCGATCGAGCCTTCGAGGACCCCGGCATTTACCGGGGATTTGAAAAGGGTTGATCCACTCGGCGCGTTGAACCAACCAGCGTAAGTGCTCGTGCTCTCGCCAGCGAGTAAGGGTTTGTTTGATGGAATCGCGATCGATCCCGCCTTGCCCCAAGGCGGCGGGGCCGAGGCGGACTGGAGAATTGAGTCGCTGATCAGCACGAAGTGGTCGCTACCGAATCCGGAATTGTTGTCGCCGGGAGACCATGTGGCGACATAGAGCCGGTTCCCGCGCAGCGCGGCGTAAATGGTCATGGCAGGATTTGAGAGGAGGTAGCCGCTGAAGTCCGCATCCCCATCCATAACAAACTCGTCGGCTGCGGGGGTGAGAACGACGGTCGGTTCGGAGGACGGGCTTTGGCCGAATGAGTTCGAGGCGATGACAGTGTAGGATGTTTCCGTTCCCGGCGTGGCGGCGGTGTCGAGGAATTCAGTGGAAGTTGTGGTGCCGAGGAGCGTGCCGTTTCGATAAATCGAGTAGCTTGTTGCGGACGGATTGGGCATCCACGAAACGCGGATTTGAGTTCCGGAAATTCGGGTGGTCGAGAGTCCGGTGGGCGCGGAAGGCGGTTGTTGCTGGTTGCCGAAGCCGGTGAGCGAGTAGGTGCCCAAACTTCCATAGGCGGAATAGCCGGCGGCGGGCATTCCGCTTTTACCAACGCCGCTCACGCGGAGGTAGATTGTTTGGTTGGAGGCGAGGAAGAAACTCGCTGTGGCTCCGGTCTGGTCGATGGGATTCACGGTCGCGAGTGTCGTATTTGCGGAGTTCAGAACAACGAGTTCGCCGTCAATATTGGTGTAGGGCGCGGGGATGAGATTGATGCTGTGGTTTCCGGTCGTGAGATTGATTTGGAAGACATCGACATCGCCGGTGCGCTCGATGGATCCGTCCGCGCGGTCGCCGGTGATGGCCAGAGAAGTCGCGGTGGAATTTCCCGCTGTGTCTGATGCGTAGGAGAGCATCAAGGACTCTGTGATGATGGCCAGGTCGTCCTCTTGATTGCTGGCTCGCTCGTATTCGCCTTTGCTCCATTGTGTGAGCTGGCGGTAGTAGCCGACACCCATGATCGGTGCCCAGCCTGTGGCACCCGCACCATGGCCCTCGTAATACTCCTCGCGTGGCTGGTTGCCGCTGGCGTTGCGTCCGTCGTGGTCCAGACCGAGTGTGTGGCCGACTTCGTGGGAGGCGACTTCGGCGCAATCTTTGGCGGAGGTGTCGATGAAGGCCCAGCAAACTTTGAAGCTCTCGTTAGTGCTGCTGAAACTGTCTGTGTAAGCCACGCCGCCAGCTCCGGGCGCGGCTTGATCATTGTCTGTAACGACGCATTGGATTCGACTATTGCGGGAAGTGGCGTCGAAGACACTTCGCTGGGTGGTAATGTTGACATTGAAACCCTCGAAATCGCGTTCCATGCGGG
>JBMOIA010000394.1:0-1574 GCA_049317565.1 Terrimicrobiaceae bacterium
GGCAAAAAAACCGACCCCTTTGCGCAGCGTCTCGATTCTGCCTCAACGGGAGACAATCCCTCGACCTACTCGCGCAGCAACGAGTCGTTTTTCCAACCAGGATCGCTCGAGGAATTTTTCAGTCTGAAGAAGGAGCACCCCGCCGCTACATGCGTGGCCGGCGGCACCGAAGTGGGAGTCGGGGTGGCGAAAATGTTCCAGCGCCATGAAACTTACATCGGGTTGCAGCGCATTCGCGAGTTGCTCGAAATCCGCCGTGAGGCCGATGCCCTGCTCATCGGCGGCGGCGTCACACTCACTGACGCCATGCCCGCGTTGCGCGAGGATTTTCCCTCGCTTTATGAAATGTGCCGTTGGTTCGCCTCGCGCCCGATCCGCAACCGGGCGACTCTCGGCGGGAACCTCGCAACCGCCTCGCCGATCGGCGACACCGCACCGGTTCTGCTCGCACTCGGAGCGAGCCTTATCCTCTCCTCGCCAGACTCCGAGCGCGAAATCGCGCTGGAGGATTTTTTTACCGGATACCGGAAAACAGTGCTGCACGAATCCGAACTCATCCGCTGGGTGCGGATTCCCTTCCCGCCGCAGGGCGCGCGTCGGTTGGAGCGCGGCGTGAAGGTTTCCAAGCGTCGCGAGATGGACATCAGCATTGTCTCGGCCGGGATTTGCATAGATCTGGCCCCAGATGGAAAAGTTTTGTCGGCGCGACTCGGTTTCGGCGGCGTCGGGCCGACTCCGATGCTTGCCCGCCGAGCCATGCAAGCACTGCGCGGTAAAACTTGGGGACCTGAAGCGGCCGAGGAGGCGGCGAAAGTTTTGAGTGGGGAGTTCGAGCCAATCACCGACGGACGCGGCACCAGCGAATACCGCCGCAAGGTTCCTGCAGAAGTTTTCCGGGCCTTTGCAAAATCTCCGGAAATACCGTCTCAACCACTGCCACTCGACGACTACCGTCCCGCACCGTGCCTGGATTGCCCGCAGCACGAGAGTGGACTGAAGCACACCGACGGCTCGGCGCTGTATGTGGACGATGAAGCGGAGCGCGCCGGCGCCCTCTGCGTTTGGCCCGTGGTGTCGCCACACGCCCATGCCCGGATCCAAAAAATCGAGGCGTCGAAAGCCAAAGCCGCTCCGGGAATCCTCGCAGTGCTGTTGGCGTCCGACATCCCGGGGCTCAACAACACCGGGCCTTCGCGCCACGATGAAACATTGCTGGCCGATGGTGTGGTTGAATTCGAAGGGCACACCGTTGCGGCGATTGTCGGCGAAACCGCCGAGGCCTGCCGCGCGGCCGCGAAGCTTCTCGAAATCCAATACGAACCGCTCGAGCCGATCACCAGCATTCCGCAGGCGATTGCCGGCAATTCATTCCACACCGACTTCAACACGATCACCCGCGGCGATGCGGACAAGGCGCTCCAAGCCGCACCCCACCGCTTCCAAGGCGAGTTCGCCTTCGGCGGACAGGAACATTTTTATCTCGAAACCCAAGCGGCGTGGACGGAATGGACCGAGGACGACCAACTCCTCGTTCACTCCTCGACGCAGCATCCGAGCGAAATCCAAACCATCGT
>JBMOIA010000395.1:0-1571 GCA_049317565.1 Terrimicrobiaceae bacterium
ATGTCCTCTCTCCAAGCAGCCACCGCACTCCTCGAGCAATCCCTGCGCACACGCCACGCCCTTCTTGGTCGCACGCGGACAGGCGTGACCCGCGAATCCCTCGCGCGCCTGAGGCAAACGCCGGCCGCGCAAACGTCTGAAATCTCAAAACTGAAATCTGAAATGCCTCGTTCGGCGCGTCTTGTCGCGCTGAACGAGGCCGTTCGCGGCTGCCGCAAATGCGAACACTTGGCCGCATTCCGCACCCAGACTGTCTTCGGCATCGGAAACCCGAACGCCGACCTCATGTTCGTCGGCGAAGCTCCGGGCTTCGACGAGGACAAGCAGGGCGAACCCTTTGTCGGCCGCGCCGGGGAACTCCTCACCAAGATCATCACCGCCATGGGCCTGACCCGCGACGATGTCTACATCGCCAACGTCCTCAAATGCCGCCCCGACATGCCCAAGGGCTCCACCGGCAACCGCCCGCCCGAAGCCCTTGAGATGCAGCGCTGCCTCCCCTACCTCCGCGAGCAAATCGCCATCATCCAACCACGCATTCTCGTCGCCCTGGGCAAAACCGCCATGGCCGGACTGACCGGCGCGGACGAATCCATGTCCGCCATGCGCGGCCGCTGGTTCAGCTTCGAAAATATCCCGCTTCTCCCCACCTACCACCCGTCCTATCTCCTGCGCAACGACTCCCTCTCCGAGAAACGCAAAGTCTGGGAGGACATGCTCCTCGTCATGGAAAAACTCGGGCTGCCCATCTCGGAAAAGCAACGCGGCTTTTTCCGTTCCGCTTCCTGAGCTAAAAGATCCGCGCATGGTCTCCGCCACCGCCTACTATCTCGGCGCGCACTTTTTCCGCCTCGTCCTTGCCCCCTTCACCCGCCGCCGCGTCCTCGGCGCGCACCACATTCCGCCCACCGGCCCCGCCATCCTCGCGCCCAACCACATCAGCCACTTCGACCCACCCCTCCTCGGCATCAGCGCAGATCGCCAGGTCGATTGGATGGCCATGGAGGAGCTTTTCCAAAACCCCCTCCTCGCCCGCATCCTCCGCTGGATCGGATCCTTCCCCGTTGGCCGCGGCAAGATGGACTACGCCGCCGTCCGCACCGCCATCGAACGCCTCAAAGGCGGACGCATGGTCGGCGTTTTTCCCGAGGGCGGACTCCGCACCGGACCGGCCTCCGTCCTCGAAGGCGCTCCGCTCAAACCTGGAGTCGCCGCCCTCGCGCAAATGACCCAGGCACCCGTCATTCCCTGCGCCATCATCGGCACCGACGCCCTTTACGATCCCGCCCGCTGGCTCCCGTGGCGCCGGACCAAAGTCTGGATCGTCTTCGGACCACCTCTCCCGCCACCGTCCGGCACCGTCGACAAAGCCGCCGCCCGCGCCGCCTTCGACGAACAACTCGGCGACACCATCCGTGACCTCTACCACCGCACGGTCCGCGAGGAAAACATCCCCGCCGACTGCCTCCCGCAAACGCCGCAAAAACGCAAAGGCCGCGACCTATGACACTCCTCCGCCGCCCTTGGGCCCGCGTGACCGACACGTCCACTTGCGCCCTGCTCAACCTCGC
>JBMOIA010000396.1:0-1564 GCA_049317565.1 Terrimicrobiaceae bacterium
GTCAGCTCGGGGTGGGTGTAGAGCGAAATGTTCGGCGGGATGTGGCTGTCCATGCCCATCTTTTGGGCGAAGGCGGGCTCTTTTTCGAAACGCTCGAGCGTGCCCTCGCGGACGAGGTCGCGGCCTTCCATGCTGCGGTGCTCCTGGGTTTGCGCGAGAGGATAATCGCGGCCGGTGACTTTGAGCGTGACGGCGGGGAGGACGCGCATGGCTTCCGAGGTGCGGAGCGGGTAGGCATCGAAGCCCACGCCATCCATGAGGGCGGAGACATCCTTGCGTCCGTAGCCGAGCGCGATGGAGAGCGAGTCGTCGGCATGGCCGGGGGCGACGAGGGCGGCGGCTTCGATGGTGGTTTTGCCGTCGGAAATTTCCACGATGTCGGCGAGGAGGTCGTAATTGACATCGTTGCCCATCTTTTCGGCGATGTCGCCGAGGACATTGAAATTGTTCGCCTTGACGCCGAGTTTTTTCGCGGTGGCGGGGCTGAGGAGGACGGCGTTGTCCCAGGTGACTTTGGTGACGAAGTCGGGGGTCTCGAGGAGCCAGGAGTTGTTCGCGTAGCGGCCGTCGTCGGTGCTGGAACTTTGGAGGAAGACGAGTTCGAGCGCGTCGGCTTTGGATTTTTCCGCGGACTTGGCGAGGGCGGCGGTGGCGGCGGTATTGAAGGACGGTTTGGCCGCGGGGTAGGCGGAGTCGGGCAGGAATCCGTCGCGGAGGAAGGCGTTCCAAGCCTCAGCGGTCGGCTTCGGCGCGATTTCGTCGAAGGTTTCGCGCACGAGCGCAGGGCCTTCGGGGGCGGGGTTGCCGGCGAGTTTGTTGAGGAGTTCCAACTCGGAGACGCCGTTCCAGAGCGGGAGGATCATCGGCTGGACCGAGGTGTAGGTGCCGTCGAAGGTGCGGGCATCGCCCCAGCTCTCGAGGAAGTGCGCGGCGGGGACATGCCAGCGGCAGAGCTTCGAGGTTTCGTCCTCGAAGAGGCCGAGGTGGACGGTGTCCGGGACTTTTTCGAGGAGCTTGGCGAAGCCGAGTTCGGCGGGGGCGTTGTAGGCCGGGTTGCCGCCGAGGATGAAGAGGGTTTTGACCGAGCCGTTTTTGATGGCTTTCGCGAGGTCTTGGATCGAGGCGGCGGCGGGGAGTGAGGTTTTGACCGGGGCGAGCGTGGTGCCGATATTGCCGAGGGCGGCGTTGATGGCGTTCACGAGCGCCTGGATGGGGGCGGGCGTGAGCGGACCGGTGAGGACGATGGAACGGCCGGGGTTCGCGGCGAGATCGGCGGCGCATTCCTTCACCCAGGCGGCGTCGATGGAGGATTTCGATTTCGGGTAGGAGGAGGCGACTTCGGCGAGTTTGGAATCCTTCGTGATGTCGGCGATGGCCTCGGCGAGTTGGCGGGTGAATTCGCCCTGGTCGGAGGCACGGCAGCGCAGGCGGTGGTCCGCCATGCCGCCGGTGACCGTGTAGTGGTTCTCGACGGCGTAGAGGCGGTTCATCGGGGCGCCCTTTTGCTCGGGGTTGCGGCGGGCGGCGAAGCCCTGTGCGTAACCGATGCCGGTCTCGATGGGAT
>JBMOIA010000397.1:0-1562 GCA_049317565.1 Terrimicrobiaceae bacterium
GCCGACGACACCGCCGCGGACAACGCCCTCACCGCATCCATCGACGGCCGCCTCTCCGCCCTGCCCGGCGCGAAGGTCGTCCGCCACGAATTCCCGAAACACGCCGCCGTCCCCCACGACATGGTCGACCCCGCCCAACCCCACGCGAAGCCCGCCACCGTCTACCCGGTCCTGCTCTCGCTCATGGATGCTTCACCCGCCCCGCCGAACGAGGTTTTTTCTGGAAACGCCACTCCCCCCGCCGCACACTGATTCCATGCAGCTCCACATCACTCCGCGCAATATCACCCTCACCGGCGCCATCCACGAATTCGTCGCGGAAAAGGTCAGCCACCTCGAGGGCCATGGCGAGACCATCATCGCCGCGCACATCGTCCTCCTCCACAACCACGACCGGAAAAAGCCCTACCACGTGAAGGTCCACCTCGCCCTCTCCGGGCCCGACATCCACGCCGAGGATTCCGAAGCCGACCTCTACTCCGCCATCGACCGCGTCGTCGACAAGCTCTCCCGCCAGATCGCCAAGCTCAAAACCAAGCACAAGGAACTCGCCAAACACCGCACCCAGCTCCAGCGCGAAGCGGAGAAGCGCGGCTACCGCCGCCGCTGACCCGCGTGGAAGACTACAAGGTCAAGCTCGACGTCTTCGAGGGCCCGCTCGACCTCCTCCTCTACCTCATCAAACGCGACGAGGTCGACATCTACGACATCTCGATCGAGCGCATCACGAAGCAATACCTCGCCTACCTCGAGGCCTTCCAGGTCCTGAACATCGAACTCGCCGGCGAGTTCATCGTCATGGCCGCGAACCTCCTCTACATCAAATCCCGCACCCTCCTCCCGGCCGACCAGCAACCCCCCGAGGAGGACGCCGAGGAGGACGACCCCCGCTTCGAACTCATCCGCCAGCTCATCGAATACAAAAAATTCAAGGAAGCCGCCGCCCGCCTCCGCGACCACGAGGCGCTCCAGGCGAATCTCTTCCCCCGCATCGCCACCGCGCCCGAAATCGCCCCCGCCGAGAACCTCCTCGTCGAGGAAGTCGGCATCTTCGACCTCATCCACGCCTTCCAGAAAATCCTCAAGCGCATCGACGCCAAAAAAGAGGACCTCCGCGAAATCTTCGCCGAAAATTTCACCGTCTCGGAAAAAATCGACCACCTCCTGCGCGCCACCTCCTCCGGCGTCCCCATGCGCTTCGAGGAACTCTTCGCCGACGCCGCCAGCCGCACCGAAATCGTCGTCACCTTCCTCGCCATGCTCGAGCTCATCCGCCTCAAGCAACTCCGCGTCCGCCAGGAATCCCACTTCGGCGAAATCTGGATCGACCGCGTCTCCGAACCAGCCCTCGCTCCTACCTTTGCTGAAAACTGAAAACTGTAAACTCCCGACGATGCCCGAAGAGCCCACACCCGAACCTCCCGTCCCCGCCGAAGAAAAAGAAGGGGGCACAGGCGTCCCGCCTGTGTCTGACACTGACACCGTATCCGCCAACCCCTTCCCCCTCCCGCGCGTCATCGAATCCATTCTCTTCGCCTCGCAAAAACCCGTCTCCGCGAAGG
>JBMOIA010000398.1:0-1561 GCA_049317565.1 Terrimicrobiaceae bacterium
GAGGTAGCCGTAGGGGCAGACGGAATATTTTTCGGTGAAGGCGGTGGAGAAGTGGCTGAGGCTGGAATAGCCGACGGCGGTGGCGGCTTCGGTGACATTCGCGCGGCCGCTGCGGAGGAGTTCGGCGGCTTTCTCGAGCCGGATGTCGCGGAGGTGGCGGGGGATGGTTTTGCCGGTGGCTCCGGAAAAAATGCGGCTGAGGTGGAAGGGGCTGACGCCGGTGCTGCGGGCGAGTTCGGCGAGGGTGGGCGGGTTTTCGAGGTTCTCGGCGAGGAGGCGTTTGACCTGGTGGACGCGGCGGGAGGCGATGCCGCCTTTGAGTTTTTCGTGGAAGGAATCGTTCTCCGGGCGCGCCATGGCGTGGGTGAGGATTTCGACAAACTTGGCTTCGCGCCAGGCGGGGCGCATGGGGCCGGCGGGGGGATTCTCGATGAAGTCGCGGGCGGCGTGTCCGATTTGCTCGTTGATTTCGCGGAGCTGGAATGCGGCGCGGGGGGCGGGGATGGACCACTTGGCAAGCCAGGCGGGCTTGGCGCGGAGGCAGAGGAAGCGCTGGTGGTTCGTGGAGGCCCGGCGGGCGGTCATGGAGGCGATGCCGATGCCAAGGGCGACGCGGCCGACGGGGACTTCGGTGGTTTTGCCGGCATGGAGGAATTCGGCGCGCCCTTCGAAATTCACGAGGAGGAGGAGCCCGCCGCGGGACTTGGTTTCGGGCGCGGTGCCGGGGGAACCCCACATCCAGTGGGCTTCCCAATCCTTCGCGTGTAGCGATTCGGCGGCGCTGGGCGTGGCTTTTGCGGGCATGCGGGCGCGGGAGAAGGTGGTGCCGCGGCGCGAAAAGGCAACCGGATTTTTCCGGCGGGAAGAGGTCAGCGCCGGGCGAGGCAGGCGGCGCCGATGATGCCCGCATCGTTCTGCATTTTCGCAGGCTGGATGAGGACATCGGTTTTCGCGGTGAGGAGGGGCAGGAATTTTTCCGCCTTCTTACTGACGCCACCGCCGATGATGAAGAGTTCGGGGGAGAAAAGTTTTTCGAGGGTGCCGAGGTATTCGCTCACAACTTTCGCCCATTTTTTGAACGACATTTCCTTTTCCTCGCGGATGCGTTCGGAGCAGCGGCGTTCGGCGTCCTTGCCGCGGATTTGGAGGTGTCCGAATTCGGTATTGGGGAGGAGGTCTCCGTCGTGGAAGACAGCGGAGCCGATGCCTGTGCCGAAGGTGAGCATGATGACGGTGCCGTGACGGTTTTGCCCCGAGCCGAAGCGCATCTCGGCGACACCGGCGGCGTCGGCATCGTTCACCACGGTGGCTTCGCCGCCGACATGCGGAGTAAAGAGCGCGGCGGCGTCCACATTGAGCCAGGACTCGTGGACATTGGCTGCGGAGTGGACGATGCCTTTTTTAACGATCGCAGGGAATGTGACGCCGGCGGGGCCGGAGTAGCTGAAGTGGGCGGCGATCTGCTGCACGACATCGGCGACGGCGTTTGGCAGGGCGGGTTGCGGAGTGGGGATGCGGAAGCGTTCGGCGAGGAGTTCGCCGGTGTCTGTGTTGACGGGAG
>JBMOIA010000399.1:0-1556 GCA_049317565.1 Terrimicrobiaceae bacterium
GGCGCTGACGCGCCGGGGGTGCTTTACTGGTGGCCGAGGAGGGAGGGGAGGGCTTGCAGGGCGTAGAGGGGTATGTTGAGGAGGGTTCCGTCGCGGCGGAGGTTTTGCCGTGAGGCGCGGAGGGCTGCGGGTGGCTGGAATTTGGAGACGAAGACGCCGAGGCTGTGGCTTCGCACATTGGTGCCGGCTTTGACTTCGAGGGGGAGGATGGTGTTGCCGCCGGGGTAGAGAAAATCGATCTCGGCATCGCCGTTGGGGTTTTTCCAGTAGTGGAGGGAGCGGATTCCCATGGCCACCAATTGCTGGGCGGCGAAATTCTCGGCGAAGGCGCCGTGGTGGCTGGCCAGGATCGAGAGGTCGCTGCTGAGGACCTCGGGCGGCGTTTCGGCGAGGGCTCCGAGGAGGCCAACATCGAGGGCGTAGATTTTGAATGCGGAGGATTCGGCGGTGGCGGCGAGGGGGAGTTCGGGTTTGAGGGCGAGGGAGCAGCGGTGGACGAGGCCGGCGTGTTCCAGCCACGAGAGGGCGTTTTCGTATTCGCGGGCGCGGGCACCGGTTTTCACCAGCGAGAAGAGGAATTTTTTGTTTTCGCGGGCGAGTTGGGCGGGCAGGGCGTTCCACAAGAGCGAGAGCTTGGGGATGTCCGAGGCCGGGGCGTGTTTGGCGAAGTCGAGCATGTAGGCATCGAGGATCGCGCGCTGGATGGTTCGGCAAGTGGCTCCATCGGCTCCGGCGGCGTGGCGGGCGACGACCTCGGGCATGCCGCCGGTGATGTGGTAGTCGCGCAGCAGGGCGATGAGTTCCTGATGCAGCGCCTCGGGGAGTGGCTCGGGGGGGACGGGGATCTCAAGCCGCCGGCGGTAGCCGCCAGCGCCGACGGCATCGAGGAATTCGAAAAATGACATGGGGTGCAGGTCGAGAAAATCGACCTTGCCGACGGGAAATGAGGGTGAGCGCGCCATGCGGACTCCCAGGAGGGATCCGGCGGCGGCGATGTGGTGGTCGGTGGATTCCTCGTGGAAATACTTGAGGGCGGTCAGCGCCTCGGGGCAGGTCTGGATTTCGTCCAAGACAAGGAGGTCGGTGCCGGGCTGGATCGGGCGTCGGGCATAGGTCGAGAGGTCTGCCAGAATGCGGCCGGGGTGGAGGTCTCCTTGGAAAATCGTGGCCAACCGCGAGTCGCGCTCGAAGTTGAAATAATGGCAGGATTCGTAATCCTCGGAACCGAACTCGCGCAGGAGGTGGGTTTTCCCGGTCTGTCGCGCCCCGCGCAGGATGAGGGGTTTGCGATGGGGCGAGGACTTCCATCGCCGCAAGTCTTCCCGGAGATCGCGTTTCATGGGATTTGATAATAGGAGAAAAATCTCTTATTTGCAAGGGTGAATGGTGATGGAAATCACATAAATGGCATTTTTGAAGGAAAAGGCGCGGTGGTGGGGGGGCGCCGGTCGTTAGGAAAATGGGAGGGGCGGCTCGTCGGGCGGACCCGAGATTCAGGCGGCGGAGCCGGTGTTTCTGGGGAGATGGGGGCGGCTGCGCCGCGGGAGTGGGACGGC
>JBMOIA010000400.1:0-1548 GCA_049317565.1 Terrimicrobiaceae bacterium
ATTTCCCGCGCGGGAAAGATGTCTTTGCGGGGCGGCGGGGTTTTCGCATTGTGGAGGCCATGAAAAGCGTGCGGGTGCGAGTGCCGGCTACGACGGCGAATTTGGGTCCGGGCTTCGATTGCCTGGGCGTGGCACTGCGACTCTACAACACGGTCGAAGTGACGGAGGGCAAAGGCGCTGATCCTGGTCAAATGGCGCGCGAGGCTGCGGATTTGTTTTTCCGGAGGGCGAAAAAAAAGCGTTTCGCTTTTTCGTGGAAGGTATCCGGCGATGTGCCGAGATCTCGGGGGCTCGGCAGCAGCGTGACGGTGCGGCTCGGGATTTTGCACGGACTCAATGCGCTCGCAGATTCGCCGCTCGACCGGCAGGAAATTTTCCAACTCTGCGCGGAACTCGAAGGCCACCCCGACAATGCCGCACCGGCAGCGTTCGGCGGGTTCTGTGTGGTCTCGCCCGGAGGAACTGTGCAGAGGCACAAGGTCGGCGAGGAATTGAAATTCGTGGTGTTGATCCCGGGGTTCGAATTGGAAACTGGAAGGGCGCGCCAGGTTTTGCCTGCCAGAGTTTCGCTCCGCGATGCGGCGCATGCGGTGGGAAACGCGGCGGCTATCGCTTCGGCTTTTTCCTCCGCAAACTACAAGATGCTCGTCGGATGTTTCGGAGACACGCTGCACCAGCCATTCCGCGAGAAGTTGATGCCATTTCTCTCCGATGTGATCCGCGCTGGTGAAAAGGCCGGCGCGCTCGGCGGCTGGCTGAGCGGGTCCGGTTCGGCGGTGGCCTGTGCGGCGCTTGGTGGCGCGGAGCAGGTGGCGAACGCGATGGTGGCCGCAAGCGGTCTCGACGAGGCCTGTGCTGTCGTCGTGCGGGCGGACAACACAGGAGCCCGCATTTTGCGATGAGGCGCTGGATCGAAGGGCTCGAATCCTTCGCGATGGATGTGATCCTGGAGCGCCGCCACGGGCGCCGGGCCGGGGCGCTGCGCACTGTCCTGCTCTGGCTCTCGGGCATCTACCGCTTCCTGGTCCAATCGCGCCTTGCGCTCTACCGCAACCGGATTTTTCGCAGCCACTCGCACGGCTGCCTCGCGATCAGCGTGGGCAATCTCACCGTCGGCGGAACGGGAAAAACACCGGTGGTCGAAATGCTCGCCCGCGCCTTGCGCGATGGGGGGCGGCGCGTGGCCATCCTCAGCCGCGGTTACAAGAGCGTGCCGCGGCCGGTCGCAGTGAGGCTTTTCGAAAAACTCACGCGCAACAAACCTCCCTTCACGCCGCGCGTGGTTTCGGACGGCGTTTCGTTGCTGTTGGATTCCAGGACGGCCGGCGACGAGCCGTTCATGCTCGCGAAAAACCTCCGGGGCGTCGTGGTGCTGGTGGACCGCGACCGCGTGAAGAGCGGGATTTACGCCATCCGCGAGTTCGGGTGCGACACGCTGATCCTCGATGACGGCTACCAGTATGTCCGCATGCGCCATGGACTGGAAATTGCCCTCGTGGACCGGCAGGCGCCGTTCGGCAACGGATTCATGCTGCCGCGCGGAACACT
>JBMOIA010000401.1:0-1542 GCA_049317565.1 Terrimicrobiaceae bacterium
GCCGAAAAATGCCGCGAGCCGTTTCCATTTCGACTCCCCGCCCGCGAGCCCCAGCACCCCGGCCGCCGCGACCCTCAATGGTCCCAATGCCGAGCGCATCGCCCTCAGCCCCGGGATCGTTTTGAACGACGGATAGCCGCCGAAAAGCTCATCCCCGCCCTGCCCGGAGAGCGCCACCTTCGTGCCATGCCGCCGCGCCAGCTTGCAAACGCACCACACATTGAACCCATCGATCGTCGGCTGGTCCACGCTCCGCAAAAACCCCGCCACTTCCCCCGCCGCATCCTGCGCCGTCACCACCCACTCCGTGTGTTCGGTTTTAAAAAACTCCGCCGTGCGCTTGGCGATCGGCGACTCGTCCGCACCCGCATCGTCGAACCCGATCGAGTAGGTCCGGATCGCCGCCCCAGATCCCAAAATCTGCCGCGCCAGCGCCAGCAGCGCCGTCGAATCCAGCCCCCCGCTCAGGAAAATCCCCACCGGCACATCGCTCCTCAGGTGCTTCGCCACGCTTTGCTGCAGGCACTCCCGCGCGAAAACCGCATGCCCGCCCTCCACGCGGTTTGTGGACCGGAAATCCACCTTGCTCCACTTCGCCTGCACCACCCCGCCAGTTCCCCAGCGCAAAACATGCCCCGCCGGCAGCATCCTCACCGCACGCCGCGCCGTCGCCGGCTCCTGGAACGAACCCCACAAAAAATAATCCCTCACCCCCTCCGCGTCCGGTTCGTCCCCCTCCCTCGCCAGGATTTTCGATTCGGAAGCGAACTCCAGCGCCGCACCATCCCTGCGAAAATACAGCGGCTTGATCCCCAGCGCATCCCGCGCCAGCAAGCCCGCCCGCTTCACGCCATCCCAGAATGCGAATGCAAACATCCCCCGCAATTTCGGCAAAGCCGCCTCCCCCTCGCGCAGCAGTATCCGGAAAAGCACCTCCGTATCCGACTCCCCATGGAACCTCTCCCCCGCCCGCAGCAAACCCTCCCTCAGCTCCTTGAAATTGTAAATCTCCCCATTGAAAACCAGCGCTGCCTTCGCCCCGGCATCCACTGCCACAGCCGCCCCATCAACCACCTGCGGCGCATTCGAAACCCCGCCCGCCCCGTCCCAAAGCATTGGCTGGTTCCCACTCTCCGCCAGGTCGATGATTGCCAGCCTCGTGTGGGCCAGCACCACCCCCTCGCCACGCCACACCGCCTGGGAATCCGGACCCCGGTGCCTCAGCCCACGCGCCGCAGCCTCTGCAAAACCAGCGTCAGATTTCCCGAATTGACCGGCGATTCCACACATGCGCGCCTACCCCAGTTGCCTCGCAGCGAAAGCCTCCAGAACCGCCCTCGAAAAAAACCCGCCCCCCCTGCGCGGCGCCGCCAATGCGCTAGGTGAAGGGCAGATTAATGTCTGTGGGGAGAGTGGTGATATTGAAGCTGGAGACCTGATAGTAACGAGCAGTGTGCGAGGGAAGGGGATGCGCCAGGCGGATGACGTTGTGCGCAACTACACCGTGGCCCGTGCTCGCGAAGCATGTGTTTTTTCTTCTGC
>JBMOIA010000402.1:0-1541 GCA_049317565.1 Terrimicrobiaceae bacterium
GCCGACGTAGCACAGTGGTAGTGCAATCGATTCGTAATCGATAGGTCACGGGTTCAAATCCCGTCGTCGGCTCGGTTTTTTGCAGATGAGCGATCTCCTACTCTGGTTCGTGGCGGGCGAGGAAAGCGGCGACACCCGCGCAGCCGAAGTCATGCGCGCGATGAAATCCCTGAATCCCGCCGTGCGCTTCGGCGGATGCGGCGGTTCACGCATGGCGGCTCTTTGCGAAGGGGAATTCGATGAATGGTCGGGCCGTGCCGCCGTCACCGGCCTCTGGGATGTCCTGAAAAACTACGGCTACTTCCGCAAAAAATTTCGGGCCGCCCTCAAATCCATCCGGCGCGAACAACCGGCCGCCGTCGTGCTCATCGATTATCCCGGATTCAACCTGCGCCTGGCCGCCGCACTGCGCCGGGCGAATTTCCCAGGAAAAATTCTATACTACATCAGTCCGCAGGTCTGGGCCTGGAACCGTTCCCGAATTCCGCGCATGGCCGAGTGGCTCGACCTCATGGTGTGTGTGTTTCCATTCGAACCGCCCATGTATGAGGCGAGCGGATTGCCGGCCGTTTTTTCGGGCCATCCCCTCCTCGAGTCCCTGCCGGATTTGAAAAACGCCCCCGCCCGCGAACCGGCCGTCCTCGGCCTGTTCCCCGGCAGCCGCGAGCGCGAAGTGAAACGCAATTTCCCCGCCATGGTGGAAGCCGCCCGCCTCGTCAAAAAGGAAATGCCGGAAGTCCGATTCGCCGCCGCGGCATCCTCGGAACAACTCGCCCGAAAAATGCTCCAGATCGCCGGCTTTTTCACCATAGACATCCGCGCCGGCACCGCGCACGAGCTCATGCAGCGGGCCACGGCGGGCATCGTGTGCTCCGGCACGGCCACGCTGGAGGCCGCCTACTTCGGACTCCCCCACTGCATCATCTACAAAACCGCCTGGCTCACCTTTCAAGTCGGCCGTCGCTTGGTGGATGTGAACGCCCTGGGAATCGCCAACATTCTGAACAACTACCGGCTCAACCCGCCCACCGACCCCATGCAGCCAGCGGCACCGGCTCCGCATATCGTGCGCGAATTCATCCAAAACGACGCCACACCCGCGGCACTCGCCGCCGAGTCGCTGCGCCTCCTTCGCGAAGAATCCGCCCGCACCTCGCTCCGCACACAACTCTCGGAAATCCTCACCACCCTGCGCCCCGAAGGCGCCACCACCCGCGCCGCCAAGGCCTTGCTC
This sequence comes from Terrimicrobiaceae bacterium, assembly GCA_049317565.1. Lineage (GTDB taxonomy): Bacteria > Verrucomicrobiota > Verrucomicrobiia > Chthoniobacterales > Terrimicrobiaceae > UBA967. The sequence goes on from JBMOIA010000402.1 coordinate 1,235, forward strand.
GCAACCGCTTCCAGACCCCCGGCACCCTGAGAGATTTCCCTCGCCCCGCCACATATCGCACGCATAGCCTTTCCAACCCTCTCCCAAATGGAACAGTCACTGTCCGTCCGCGAACTCCAAATCGAACGCAAGCGCTTCACCATCGAACTCCGTCAAAACGACCGCGGCCGCTTCCTGAAAATCACCGAGGAAGCCCACGGCCGGCGCAACTCCGTCATCATCCCCAGCACGGGCCTCGATGAGTTCGAAACGCTGCTCGACCAGGTCCTGACCGAGGGCGAGGAAATCGAATAGCCACCACCAGGGC
>JBMOIA010000403.1:0-1540 GCA_049317565.1 Terrimicrobiaceae bacterium
ATCGGAACCGTCGGCCGCACGCCGCTCATCAAACTCAACCGCATCGCCGCAGGCGCTGAAGCCACCATCCTCCTCAAAGGCGAATTCAACAACCCCCTCGGCAGTGTGAAAGACCGCATCGGCGCCGCCATGATCGAAGCCGCCGAAAAAGACGGAACGCTCAAACCCGGCACCACCATCATCGAGCCCACCAGCGGAAACACCGGCATCGCCCTCGCCTTCGTCGCCGCCGCCAAAGGCTACAAACTCATTCTCACCATGCCCGAAAGCATGAGCCTCGAGCGCCGCACCCTCCTCGCCCTCCTCGGAGCCGAACTCGTCCTCACCCCCGCCACCGAAGGCATGCGCGGCGCCATCGCCAAAGCCACGGCACTCCAAGAGCAAACCCCGAACTCCTGGATTCCCCAGCAATTCAACAATCCCGCAAATCCCGCCGCCCACCGCCGCACCACCGCCGAAGAAATCTGGGAAGACACCGATGGCTCGGCCGACATCATCGTTTCCGCAGTCGGCACCGGAGGCACCATCACCGGCGTGGCAGAAGTCCTCAAAACCCGCAAGCCCTCGTTCCAAGCCATCGCCGTCGAACCCGCCGACTCGCCCGTCATCACGCAAACCCGCGCCGGCGAACCCGTGAAACCCGGCCCCCACAAAATCCAAGGCACCGGCGCCGGCTTCGTTCCAAAAAATCTCAACCTCGACATCGTGGACGATGTCATCCGCGTTACCAACGACGACGCGATTAATACCGCCCGCCGCCTCGCGCTCGAGGAAGGCATTCTCGGCGGAATTTCGACCGGAGCCAATGTCTGGGCCGCTCTGCAGGTCGCATCCCGTCCCGAAAACAAAGGAAAAACCATCGTCACCATCGGCTGCAGCACCGGCGAGCGCTACCTCAGCACCGCCCTCGCCGACGCCGCCCGCGAAGCAGTGAAAAAATAAACGGCCGGCTTGCCCATCCACCGGGGCGGGACCGCCCCGGTGTGTCGCGCCGGACTTAAATACTCCAGTCGTCCACCACCGGAAGCCGCCGCGCTTTTTTGTCCAGGATCAGCAGCCGCTTGTCCTCCAGCATCACCAGCGACTCGGGCGGGATGCTGTGCATCAGGAACACATTCGCCCCGATGGTGGATTTCTCCCCGATCACCGTCTCCCCGCCGAGGATCGTGGCATTCGGGTAGATCGTCACCTCGTCCTCCACATCGGGATGCCGCTTCCCGCCTTTTTTGATTTGCCCCCCCTCGTCGCGCGCGAAGCTTTTCGCCCCCAGCGTCACCCCGTGGTAAAGCTTCACACGGCTCCCGATCCGGCATGTCTCACCGATAACCACCCCCGAGCCGTGGTCGATGAAAAACGATGCCCCGATGCTCGCGCCGGGGTGGATATCAATGCCGGTCCGCCCGTGGGCCCATTCCGTCATCATCCTCGGCAGGATGGGCACCCCCGAGAGGTAAAGCAGATGGGCGATCCGCTGGATCGCCACCGCCTCGACATAAGGATACGACAGGATGATCTCCTCCAGGCTTGTCGCCGCGGGGTC
>JBMOIA010000404.1:0-1539 GCA_049317565.1 Terrimicrobiaceae bacterium
TGCCCCTCGCAACTTCCCGAAGCCTCGATCGTCCGCACCACATCCCCCGCCACCACCACCCGCACACCGTCCTTCGCCACCGCCTGCCGCAACTTGTCCAGATACCCCTCGAACCCCAACCCGCTCGCCAACAAAATCCGCGCCCCCGAAATCGCTTTGTAGTCCCCCGGCGAGGGCTCGAACACATGCGGGTCCACGCCCGGCTTCACGATCTCCACCACCTCCACCCGCTCCCCGCCGATCTGCCTCGCGAAGTCCGCCATCACCGTGCTCAACGACGCCACCTCCACCCGCTCCGCACGCAGCCCCGCAGCCATCCAAACGACGATTCCCGCGACAAAAAACAACGCTCTCATCGCGGCAGACTCGCCCCTTCATTTCATGCAAGTCAATTGCATTTTAGCACCGCATTCGGTTTGCATCCCCGCGCCCTCCCCGCCATGATGCGCCGCTCGATTCCAAAAAAATTATGGCTGAATACGATTTGATTGTGGTTGGCGGCGGACCCGCCGGATATGTCGGCGCCATCCGCGCCGGGCAACTCGGTAAAAAAGTCGCCGTCGTCGAAATGGACCGCGCCGGCGGCACCTGCCTGAACTGGGGCTGCATCCCGACCAAGTCGCTCCTCAAAAACGCCGAGGTCTACCAGACCGTTAAAAACCACGCCGCCGACTTCGGGCTCAAAATCGACGGACTCTCCTACGAGTGGGACAAAGTCATCGGCCGAAGCCGCAAGGTCGCCGACCGCCTCGCCGGCGGCATCGAAATGCTCTTCAAGAAAAACAAGGTGGACTACCTCCGCGGCGAAGCCGAAATCCCCGCCGCGGGCACCGTCACCGTCACCGACAAGGACGGCAAAAAAACCGAGCACAAAGCCGCGAAAATCCTCCTCGCCACCGGCGTCATCAGCCGCGAAATGCCGGGCTTCCCCTTCAACGGAAAATCCGTCATCGGCAGCCGCCAGGCGATGGTCCTCGAGAAACAGCCGAAGGACATCATCATCATCGGCGCCGGCGCGATCGGCGTCGAATTCGCCTACTTCTTCAACGCATTCGGCACCAAGGTGACCATCGTTGAAATGATGCCGAACATCCTCCCCGTGGAGGACACCGAGGTCAGCCAGTCCCTCGAAAAATCCCTCGCCAAACAAGGCATCAAAATCCTCACCGAAACCAAGGTCGATAAAGCCGAGACCACGAACAAAGGCGTCCGCCTCACCGTCAGCGGCAAGGCCACCGAAACCCTCGAAGCCGAAATCGCCCTCGTCGCCATCGGCGTCTCCCCGCTCGTCCCGAAAGGCGTCAAGCTCGAGACCGATCCCAAGGGCTACCTCAAAACCAACGCCGCCTACGAAACCAGCGTCCGCGGCATCTACGCCGCCGGCGACATCATTGGACCACCGTGGCTCGCCCATGTCGCCAGTTACGAAGCCATCCAGTGCATCGAAGGACTCTTCGCCGGCGCCCAGCCCAAAAAAGTTTCCGTCTTCCCCGGCTGCACCTATTGCCAGCCGCAGGTCGCCAGCGTCGGCCTCACCGA
>JBMOIA010000405.1:0-1537 GCA_049317565.1 Terrimicrobiaceae bacterium
GAGCCGGCAAGCATCAGGGAGATCAACGAAGCTGCGAACAATTTCGGCTCGCCTGCCGAAACCGCCATCCAGCCGACCGCCGCGCGCCAAGTGAAAACGACCGCCAAAAACCCTGTGCAAACGAGCGCTGCCAACCACGCCCAGCTCATACCCCGAAGCATTAGGAAACCCCACGCCGCAGACAAAACGCCAAAGGTTCCACCCGAAATCAGCGCCGTCTTCGCTCCGGAGGGATTGGACAGAAATCCCGCCACCCCGCAGAGGATCAAAAAAGCCCCGAATCCGAAAAACCAGCGTCCGCAAAATTTCATGGTGCGGATTCTTCTATCCAAGTTCTGCCTGATGCAAGCGGTTCCCTCAATGAGCGGAGATCGATCCGGAGGGACGACCTCCGTGTCGTCCGATGTTTGTGTGCGGCGTGGCGCGAAAGGCGCGGTTGGCGCCGAGGATCCACGGCGCCGACGGAGCGGCGCCCTCCTTTACTGTTTTTGGAAAAGGACGACGCGGTGGGTGTTGGTGCCGGATTTGTTGTTTTCGATGCCCCAGCAGTGGGAGGTTTTTGTGAAGGGGTGCGAGTGGATCAGGATTTTCACAGGCGCAAGGCCGGCGGCTTCGCCACAGGAGAGGACATGCTGCTCGAGGAGGATTTTTCCTCGACGCACTTCACCGACTTCCACAGCGGCGTGCCCGCCGGGGCGCAGGACGCGGTGGATTTCCCGAAGGGCGGCGGTGAGCAGTGTCATCCACTCCTCGAGCGATCGAGTGCAGCGGGGCACATTCCCGGGATCGATGCCGGCGAACCAGCAACGGAGCCAGTTGTCCCGCCGGTAGTCCACCACATCCAAAAAGGGCGGGGAGGTGACTGCGAGGGTGACGGAATTTTCCTTGAGGGGGGATGGCGATTCGGCGTGGCCGGTCCAGAGCCGGTGATGCGGCGAAGGAGCGGGCCGGGTGGGGTGGCGCAGGAGGGATCGGGATTTTTTCAGGATCAGTGCCGACACATCGCGCGGGGGAGGGGAGAGATGGTGTCGGGCGTTGAGGGCGTGCTGGGCGGCGACGGTGATGGCCTGATTCGGCGGCAGGGTGCGGACGGAGAAAAATCCCGGCGAGTGGCCGGTGAGGCGGGTGAGGGCGACCATGCGGATCCATTTCGATGTTTTGTCGAGCGGGCGCTCGAGAAACGCCGCACGCAGGGCGCAGAGTTTTTGGAGGGTCGATGAATGGTAGAACGCGAGAAGGTCGTCAGGAGTCTCGGTGTGGCTGTCCCAATCGAACTCGGCGAGCCATGCGGCGACTTCTGGGATTTGTGGCGGGTCGAGGCGCGGGGCGGCGAGCATTTCGCAGAGCGGGTTGGCATCCGAGCCTGCAGCGATGCGGCCGCGCAGGGCGGCTTCGAGCGGAGTGGTTCCGCGGCCCATGAAGGGATCGAACACAATGTCCCCCGGGCGCGAGAAATGTTCGATGAAATAGGCGGCCAGGGCCGGCTTGAAGCAGGCGCGGTAGGGAATTTCGTGCAGCGGATGGGCGTCGCGCTGCC
>JBMOIA010000406.1:0-1535 GCA_049317565.1 Terrimicrobiaceae bacterium
CCATTTCGAATTGCTCTAAAAATGCCCAAGCACCTCTCTCTCGATGAAGACCTCGCGCTCAAGCGCCTCGTCACCATGCCGCGCGACCAGAAGCCCGATTTCTCCTGGCGCGAATCCCTCCCCGCTCCCGCCGCCCCGCTGAGCGGCATCACCGTCACCCGCCCCGGCGGCGAGGAGCAATCCTTCAATCTCTCCGATGTCGCCGACGAAATCGGCGAGGCCCTCACCGACCTCCTCCTCTCCCGCGAGGAGAAAAACATCTTCAACGAGCGCAACCGCGGCTTCGTCGCCAATGTCGCCCACTCCGTCGCGCTCAGTCTCGCCGAACAGGCGGAAAAAGCCGGCTCGCTCCGCCTCTCCGAGAACGACCTCTCGCTCCTCATCGAAAAAGCCCTCATCGAAAACGACGCGCACGATGTCGCGAAGAGCCTCGTCTTCAAGCGCTCCGTCCGCACAGGCAAAGGCTCCGCGGACGATCTCCTCGACGCCGCGCCCATGACCGCCCGCCTCATCCGTCGCAACGGCGCGGTCGTCCCCTGGATGGAATCCAAGATCGAGCACGCCTGCCGCCGCGCGTTCCTCGACGAAAAGGAAAATCCCGAGTCCGCCGCCACCATCGCCCGCTCCGTCACCGAGCGCGTCCGCGCCCGCGAATCCGCCTTCGTCCACATCGAGGATGTCCAGGACCTCGTCCAGGAGGAACTCATGCGGCAGGGCTACTACAAGGTCGCCGCCAGCTATGTCCTCTACCGCGCCCAGCGCGCCAGCCAGCGCGAGGAATCCGCCAAGGCCGACACCGACGCCGCCACCAACGACCTCCAGGATTCCCTCATCATGGTCACCCAGCGCGACGGCAGCAACACGCTCTGGGACGGCTCCGAACTCAAAAAACGAATCCAGTTCGCCACGATCGGCCTCGACCTCAATCTCGACGCCGCCCAGATCGAACGCGAACTCCGCCGCTCCATCGCCAGCGAGGTCACCGAGGACATCCTGAAAAACACGATCATCCTCAACGCCCGCACCCTCATCGAGCGCGACGCCGATTTCGCGAAGTTCGCCGCCCGCATTCTTCTTTCCTACATCTACGAGGAAGTCCTCGACTGGCGCATCGCCCGCGACGGCATCGAGGGACTCCGCGAGGCCCATCGCAAGGCCTTCAAGAGCTACCTCCGCACCGGCGTCACCATCGAGCGCCTCTCGCCGAAACTCCTCGGCTACGACCTCGACGCCCTCGCCGCCGCCATCGATCCCACCGCCGACATGGACTTCGATTTCCTCGGCATCCAGACCCTCTACGACCGCTACCTCATCGTCGACAAAACCAAGAAACCCGCCCGCCGCCTCGAGACCCCGCAGTTCTTCTGGATGCGCGTCGCCATGGGCCTCTTCATCGAGGAACCCTCCGCGAAAGAGGACTGGGTCGTCCGCCTCTACAATCTCTATAAATCCCGCCGCTTCTGCTCGAGCACGCCGACCCTTTTCAATTCCGGCACGCTCCACAGCCAGCTCTCCAGTTGCTACCTCTACAAGGT
>JBMOIA010000407.1:0-1535 GCA_049317565.1 Terrimicrobiaceae bacterium
GGGAATGCGTTTTGCATGATTCGCGGATTGTTGGTTCCTTGGTGGCGATGTCTGCTTTCAACGGCGCGATTCTGGGTCTGGGTTTGTTTTTTCTCGGGCTGCAATTGACCGGGCAGAATATGCGTTCGCTGGCGGGGGGCGGGTTTCGGTCACTCGCGCGGACGGCGATGGGAACGCCGTTGGCGGCGGGCGTGTGCGGAGTGGGAGCGGGGGCGTTGATGCAGAGTGCGACGGCGGTGGCCTTCATTCTGGTGAGCATGGTCGGCAGTGGAATCGTGCAGCCGTCCGGGGCGCGTGTGGTTTTGGTGTGGTGCAATGTGGGGCTCACGGCGCTCGCGTTTCTGGCGGCGTTCAACATCCATCCGTTTGTGGCGGTGCTGGTGGGTGTGGCGGGCATCGCGATGGGGGCGATCCGAAAAAAACCTTGGAACACGGTGGCCGGGGCGCTGCTCGGGGTCGGGATTATTTTGTATGGGCTGGAGGAGCTGGGGGCGGGGCTGGCGCCGCTGAAGGACGAGGCGTGGTTCGGCGAAGTGATCCGGGTGGCGCTGGATTCGCCCTGGCAGGGATTTCTGATCGGCGTGGCGGCGGCGGCGGTGCTGCAGTCGAACACCGGGGCGACGATGGTTTTGATCACCTTCGCGGAGAGCGGCGGGCTGGGGGTGTCGCAAGCGATTCCGGCGATCTATGGGACAAATCTCGGGGCGATCGTGCTGCGGGTGTTTTTGGCGCGGGGGTTGCGGGGGGCGCCGTTGCGGCTCGTGAGGATGGAGGATTTGTTCTGCATTTTCAGCGGGGTGGTGATGATGTCGCTCCTGGCGCTGGAGAGGGCGGGGGTTCCGCTGGTGGAGGCCTTGGTTTTTCGCGCGGCGGAGAGTGATGCGGTGCGGTTGGGGTTGGTGTTTTTTCTCTCGAATTTGATTCCGGCGGTTTTGATCTCGCCGTTTCTGCCGGCGTGCGGGGCGTTGCTGAAGCGGTTGTGGCCCACGGATCCGGCGGATGAGCCTGGCAGGCCGAAATACCTCTCGCCCCAGGCGCTGGCGGATCCTGAGACGGCCTTGGATCTGATCGCGCGGGAACTCGGGCGGCTTTTCGGCATGATGGATGTCTCGCCGCGTGTCGCGAAGACCGATGACGAGGAGGTGAACGAATCGCCGGCGCAGATTCAACTGGGCGGGGCGATCGAGCAATTCTGCGCGAGGCTGGCTTCCGAGGCGCCGCTCACGGCCGGGCAATCCCTGCGGCTGCAACGGCTGCGCGCTTGGCTTCACACGCTGCGGCATATCGGGGAGGCGGCGGGGCAGTTTTCGGCTTCGGTGGCGGGTTTGCCTGAAGGCGCGGTGGGATCGGCGGACCGGCTTGCGGAGTGGGCCCGCGAGAACATTCGTGCCGGGGCGGAAGCCACTTCGACACTCGCGCCTGAAAAGATCCATGCGTTTTATGACGGATCGAAGACGAAGGATCCGGCATTGCGGGAAATGCGTTCGGACTACGAGCGCTGTTATGTTGGAAAGACTGGGGCGGAGGCGATTCGG
>JBMOIA010000408.1:0-1533 GCA_049317565.1 Terrimicrobiaceae bacterium
AATTTCCAAGCGAGGAACAATCTCCGGGCGATGCGGCGCGGCGATGCCGTTCTTTACTACCACAGCGTCGAGGGCAAATGTGTGGTCGGTGTGGCCGAAGTGGCGCGGGAGGCGTATCCCGACCCGACGGCGGAGGAGGGAGACTGGTCGTGCGTGGACCTCAAACCGGTGGAGGCTCTGCGGCGCCCGGTGGGGCTGGATGAAATCAAGGCCGAGCCTGCGCTGGCGGGGATCGCACTCCTGCGTCAATCGCGCCTCAGCGTGATGCCGCTTGCCAAGGGCGAGTTCGACGCCGTCCTGCGGCTCTCAAAAAAATAAACATTCGGCTCGCGCGTGCGGCGGCGCGGGGCGAAATTCCTATTGCAATGCCTGCTCCCCACTTCGCCGTTGCGTCCGCTTTTTCGCCGAGGTTCCGGGCGTTGATTTTCGAGGCCGACCGTGTCTCGAGGATGTTCGGAGCGCGCTTGAGCGTCTTGCATGCGGGGGACAGGACCGACGAGAAGGTTCAGGTTTTTCACGACATCTTTGCGGACCTCGGGCGCGAGGAGGTGGATATTTTCTGGTGCGAAGGGTCGACGCCCGCCGAGGCGCTTGTGGATGCCGCCGCGAGCGAGAAATTCGATTTGTTCATCGCCGGGACGATCGCGAGGCCGGAGGACCTGAGAAATTTCACGGGGACTGTGGTGCGCGAACTCGTCACCAGGACGCCTTGCGACCTGTTGCTGATTCCCGACCCGCGCGAGGAGGAGATCGAGGAGTTGAGCGTTTGTCTTTTGGTCGAGGCGCACCGGCCGCGCTGGCGTGCCGCGGTGGACACGCTCAAGTCTCTCAAGCCCGCAAGGATCACGGTGCTCGCGGCGGACAGTCCGTTCGCCCGGGTGAGGCAGGGTGGGGGCGCCGCGGGCGAGGAGGGCACGCTTGAGCAAGTGCTGGCGGAGTTGGAACCGCTGGCCGGAGACATCGACCTCCGCCGGGTGCAATCGAATACCGGCTTTGTCCTTTGCGACATCCTGCAAGAGGAACCGCACCATTTTCTGCTGGTGGAGTCCGAGTGGAAAAACCGGCAGCGGACGATTCCGCCGCACCTCGGTTGGCTCGAGCAGGTGGTGCCGGGGCGGCTGTTCCTTTTCGGCAAGCCGCCGCGCGGAGTGAAGGAGACAACCACGCTCGTCCCGGTTTGACCGGCGGCGCGGAAAGGGACTGATGGGGGAATCGGCTGCGGAATCGGTGTTGGGCTCATGGAATCTTGAGGTCGGCGTTGTTTTTGCGCTGCTCGTTTCGGCGTTCATTTACCTGCGGGGCTGGCGGAGTGTTTCGCGGCTGGCGCCAGCGAGGTTCCCCGCATGGCGGGCGGCTTGTTTCCTGGGCGGGTTGCTGGCGGTTTTCGTGGCAGTGTGTTCGCCGCTGGATGCGTTCGCCTCGTGGCTGCTGAGCGTTCACATGGTGCAGCACCTGTTGCTGACAATGGTCGCGCCGCCTTTGGTTCTGCTGGGCGCCCCGTTTCTTCCGGTGCTCTCGGGGCTGCCGAGGCGC
>JBMOIA010000409.1:0-1523 GCA_049317565.1 Terrimicrobiaceae bacterium
TCAGAGCCGGAATCAGTGTGTTTGCGAGAATCGCTCCGGTCCTGACAAGCAGGACCCTCCTGGGCGTTTTCTGTAAAGAGACCCTGGAGCGAAATCCGACGCTCCTCTCTAAAAGTCCACGAGCACCGTGCGAATGGTATCAGCCGATCAGGCGGTGCGGCCGCAGCAGGATTTGTATTTCTTGCCGCTGCCGCAGGGGCAGGGATCGTTGCGTCCGACTTTGGGCAACTCGCGCTTGAGGGGGAGTTCGATTTTCGGGGCGGGCGGTTGGTCGGGGGTGGGTGACTGGGGACGCCCGGAAGGTGCGGTCTCGGGATTCAGGTTCATCTCCGGGCGGGAGAGGATGGTGGGGAGATTCGAGAGGAGGGTTTCGAAGGCCTGGAGATTCGTGGTGCTGCGGAAGAGGTTGTGGAGGACTTCGCCTTTGATGGTGTCCATGAGGTCCACGAACATGGCGTAGGCGTCGTTTTTGTATTCGACGAGCGGGTCTTTTTGTCCGAAGGCGCGGAGGTAAACGGCTTCGCGGAGTCCGTCCATGGCGTAGAGGTGTTCCTGCCAGAGGCGGTCGATGGCGTTGAGGATGATGTAGCGTTCGAGTCCCTTGAGGGCTTCGGGGTGTTCGAGGGAGGCCTTGCGTTCGTAGGCGGCGCGGATGGTTTCGACCAGGAAGTTTGCGTTCTCTTCGGGGGTGCGGGTGTGGAGTTCGGCTTTTTCCTTGGTGAGGCCGAGGGGGAAGCTGGTGTTGAGCCAGTGGAGGAGCCCGTCGTAGTCCGGTTCCTCGCCTTCCATGGCTTCGAGAAAAGCGGCGGATTTTTTCGGAACGATTTCGCCGATGACCTCGAGGATGAGTTCGCGCGGGTTGTCGGAATCCATGACCTCGTTGCGGTAGCCGTAGATGACTTCGCGCTGTTGGTTCATCACATCGTCGAACTCGAGGGTGCGTTTGCGGATCATGTAATTCCGCTGCTCGACGCGTTTCTGGGCGGTTTCGACACTGCGGTTGAGCCAGGGGTGCTCGAGTTCCTCGCCTTCCTTGAGGCCGAAGGTTTCCATGATTTTCGTCATGCGGTCGCTGGCGCCGAAATTTCGCATGAGGTCGTCTTCGAAGCTCACATAGAAGCGGGAGCGGCCGGGGTCGCCTTGGCGGGCGCAACGGCCGCGGAGCTGGCGGTCGATGCGGCGGGATTCGTGGCGCTCGGTGGCGAGGACGAAGAGGCCGCCGAGTTCGGAGACGCCTTCGCCGAGTTTGATGTCGGTGCCGCGGCCGGCCATGTTCGTCGAAATGGTGACGGCGCCTTTAAGGCCGGCGCGCGACACGATTTCCGCTTCCTGCATGTGGAATTTGGCGTTGAGGACGGTGTGGGGAATTTTTTGGAGCTTGAGCATGCGGCTCATGAGCTCGGAGGCCTCGACGCTGGCGGTGCCGACGAGGACGGGCTGGCCGGTGCCGTGGGCTTCCTTGATGGCATCGATGGCGGCGTTGTATTTTTCGCGGCGGGTTTTGTAGATGCGGTCGTTCTCGT
>JBMOIA010000410.1:0-1515 GCA_049317565.1 Terrimicrobiaceae bacterium
GCGGCGAAGGATTTGAAGCCGATGATTTCGAGGGATTGCAGATACATGGGAGACTTGTAGAGTGGGGCGAGGGTAAAAGGCGGGTCCGGTGCCGCAAGGAAAAAATACCATATCCGGTGCCGCAGACCCGCCCCGACCACAATATATGGACACAAAGACCGATCCGAGGATTGCCGAACTGCTGGAATTTGTCTCGATTCCGAGCGTTTCGGCGCAATCCGCCCACGCGGGCGACATGCGGCGCTGCGCGGAATGGCTCGTGGCAAAACTGGGGGCGATCGGGCTCGAGGCGCGGCTGGAGGAGACGGCGGGGAATCCGGTGGTCATCGGCAAATCGCCGCGCGACCCGGCGAAGCGGACGGTGTTGATCTACGGCCACTACGATGTGCAGCCGCCGGAACCGCTGGAATTGTGGAGTTCGCCGCCGTTCCGGCCGGAAATTCGGGGCGGGAGGATTTACGGGCGCGGGGCGTCGGACAACAAGGGGCAGATTTTCGCGCACATCTGCGGGGTGGGCGAGGCGCTGCGGGACGGTCCGCTGCCGGTGAATGTGGTTTTTTTGATCGAGGGGGAGGAAGAAGTGGGCAGCACGAACTTGGCCGGGTTTTTGGAAAAACACCGCGCGGAACTGGCGTGCGATGCGATCGCGATCTCGGACACGGGCATGGCGGCCGAGGGGCACCCCACCTTGAGCTACGCGCTCCGGGGGATCGCGGCGATGGAGGTGCGGGTGTTCGGACCGGCGATGGATTTGCACTCGGGGATTTTCGGCGGCGCGGTGGCGAATCCCGCAACGGCTGCGGCGCGGCTCGTGGCCTCGCTCCACGATGCCGACGGACGGGTGGCGATCGAGGGATTTTACGATGATGTGAAGGAGATGGCCGGGTGGGAGCGCGCGGCGGCGGCCGAATCCCCGCACAGCGAGGCGGCAATCGCCGCGCAGGCTGGCGTGGCGGAGTTGGCGGGGGAGAAAGGTTACAGCGCCGTCGAGCGGATTGGTGCGCGGCCGACGGCCGAGATCAACGGCATTGGCGGTGGCTACCAGGGTGAGGGGACGAAGACGGTGCTGCCGGCCGAAGCGTTCTTCAAGGTCACCTTCCGTCTTGTGGCCGATCAGAAGCCCGAAAAAATCCTCGCGCTCGCGAGGCGGCATTTCGAGCGGCACAAGCCCGCCGGGGTCCGGCTGGAAATCCATGATGGGCATGGAGGAGAGCCGTTCATGCTCGACCCCACGGGCCCGGATGGCATGGCGGCGCGGCGGGCGTTGGAAGAGGTTTTCGGCAAAAAACCGGCGCTCATGCGCGAGGGCGGCTCTATTCCTGTGCTGGCGGATTTTCAGCGCATCCTCGGCCAACCGGCGCTTCTCCTCGCTCTCGCTTCGCCGGATTGCCGAGCCCACGCGCCCGATGAGAATTTTCCTGTGGAAAATTTCCTTGCCGGAATCCGTCTGAACCGTGCGCTCCTGCGGGAGCTGGCGGGGTAAGGTTTACCAAGCGCCGACTCGGGCGAAGGGGG
>JBMOIA010000411.1:0-1510 GCA_049317565.1 Terrimicrobiaceae bacterium
ATGCTCCTCTGGAAGGAAAACCACGCCGCGCGCCCGCAAAAATACATCGCCTCGAATCCGGTCGGCACCACCATCTTCGCCCGCACGATGCGCCTCAGCGGGCTCATCGTCCTCGCCTTCGTCATTTTCCACCTCGCGCATTTCACCGTGCGCGTCGTCGATCCCTCGTTCCAAACCATGACCACCACGCTCGACGGCCGCCCCGTCCACGATGTCTATAAAATGGTCGTCGCCGGATTCAGCAACGGTGCCGTCGTTCTCATCTATGTCGTCGGCCTGTTCCTCCTGACCTTCCACCTCAGCCACGGCCTCGGCAGCCTGTTCCAGACGCTCGGCATCACGAACCGCCGCATCCGCCACACCTACGAAACCGCCGGCCGCGCGCTCGCCTGGGCGCTCTACGCGGGCTACATTTCCATCCCGGTTTCCATTTTCTTCTTCGGCCTCGGGAAAGGAGCACTCCAATGACACTCGACGCGAATATCCCCGCCGGCCCCCTCGAGCGGAAGTGGACCGACTACAAGAACAACGCGAAGCTCGTCAGCCCCGCGAACAAGCGCAAATTCGAACTCATCATCGTCGGCTCCGGCCTCGCGGGCGCCTCCGCCGCGGCCACGCTCGCCGAGCAGGGCTACAAGGTGAAGTGCTTCTGCTACCAGGACAGCCCGCGCCGCGCCCACTCCATCGCCGCGCAGGGTGGCATCAACGCTGCGAAAAATTACCAGAACGACGGCGACAGCGTTTACCGGCTCTTCTACGACACCATCAAGGGCGGCGACTTCCGCTCCCGCGAAGCGAATGTCCACCGCCTCGCCGAAGTGAGCGTGGACATCATCGACCAATGCGTCGCCCAGGGCGTCCCCTTCGCCCGCGAATACGGCGGCCTCCTCGCGAACCGCTCGTTCGGCGGCGCGCAGGTTTCCCGCACCTTCTACGCCCGAGGACAGACCGGCCAGCAGCTCCTCCTCGGCGCCTACTCGGGCCTCAGCCACCAGATCGCCCTCGGCGCCGTGAAAATGTTCCCCCGAACCGAAATGCTCGACCTCGTCCTCGTGGACGGCCACGCGAAGGGCATCGTCGTGCGCGACCTGAACACCGGCGAAATCTCCAGCCACGCCGGCGATGCCGTCCTTCTCTGCACTGGCGGCTACGGGAATGTCTTCTACCTCTCCACGAATGCCCGCGGCTGCAATGTCTCCGCCACCTACCGCGCCCACAAACGCGGCGCGCTCTTCGCGAACCCCTGCTTCACGCAAATCCACCCCACCTGCATCCCTGTGGGCGGCGATTACCAGTCGAAGCTCACGCTCATGAGCGAGTCCCTCCGCAACGACGGCCGCATCTGGGTGCCGAAGCGCAAGGAGGATTGCGGGAAGGACCCCTCCTCCATCCCCGAGGCCGACCGCGATTACTTCCTCGAGCGCAAATACCCGAGCTACGGGAACCTCGCCCCGCGCGACATCTCCTCCCGCTCCGCGAAGGAAGTCTGCGACGAAGGCCGCGGCGTCGG
>JBMOIA010000412.1:0-1507 GCA_049317565.1 Terrimicrobiaceae bacterium
CCCGGCAGCGGCGCCGGCGGCCGTGTGACCATCGAGGACCTCGAACGCTTCATGGCGGGAATCGAGAACAACCGCATCACACCCGCCTCGCCGATGCGCAAGGCCGTTGCCGATGCCATGATCCGCAGTTGGACCCGCCCGCTCGCCACAGTCGTCCTGCCGGTCCACATGGACAAACTCCTCGCCCATCGCAAAACCCATTCCGCCAAGCCCGGCCCCGCGCTCTACGCCCTCCGCGCTCTCGCGCTTGCTCTCGGCGAAAACAGCATTCCCGCCGGCCGCCTCATCGGCGAGAGCATTGTCCATCCGCCCTCGGTGGACATCGGCTTCGCCGTCGAGGCCGAGGATGGCGTGCTCGTTCCCGTCATCCGCAATGCCGACCAGTTCCCGCTCGACGACCTCGTCTCGCGCTACAACCGTCTCGTCGAACTCGCCCGCCAGCGCCGCCTCTCCCCCGCCGACACCGGCGGCTCCATTGCCACCATCACGAACTACGGCACCTTCGGTCTCACGCTTGCAACGCCCATCCCGCTTCCCGAGCAAACCCTCCTCCTCGGCATGGGCGCCGGCCAGACAGTCCCCTTCTGGAACCCGCAGCTCGAGGAATTCGTGCCCGTGGTCGAAGCCCAATTCACCTTGAGTTTCGACCACCGCGTCCTCGACGGCGGCGCCGCCGGCCGCCTCCTCAAACGCATCGGCGAACTGCTGAATTCCCCCGAATCACTCTGATCAAAACCTCCCGCGAGGGCGCGAAGATTTTTAACCACAATCGAAAAGGCGGGGGCCTTTGAGATAGACCAACGGTTGTTGGCCCAAAGGGCGAGACGAGCGGGAGCGAGCGAGTCAAAGGACACAGAGAACACCGAGGAGGGCGCTGCTTGTCAGCGCCGTTTTTTTACTGATTCTCACGGAGGCGCGGAGGCACAGAGGGAAAGGCAATTTCAGGTTTCCAATTTCAGCTCTGATTTTTCTTAGCCGTGATCGCTGTGGCGCTGTGAGAAAAATCCTCAGGCGCGGCGGCTCACTCCGGGCCGCGGTAGGTCACGCGGGCGAAGGGGGTCTCATGAATCACGATCTCGCACAGGCCGGGGAGGTCCTTCGCGAGCCGCTTCCAGAGCCAATCCGCCATGAGTTCGATCGTGGGGTTTTCGAGTCCGGGAATGTCGTTGAGATACGCGTGGTCGAGTTCAGCGAGGATCGGCTTCATCGCGGCACTGATCCGCGCATGGTCGTAGATCCAGCCCGTATCGGGGTCCACACGCCCTTCGATTGAGATTTCGATGGTGAATGTGTGGCCGTGCAGCCGGCCGCATTTATGTCCGGCCGACACCTTCGGCAGGCTCTGCGCGGCTTCCAGAATGAAACTTTTCGTGAGGCGTGCGGTCATTGTGCGGGGAAGAGTAGGAGCAAACGCTATCGCGCGCCATCGGGAAAATGGGATTGCCCGCGAAGCCGCGGAGGCGCGAAGAGATGATCCTCTCACGGCGGCACGGCGAACACGGAGGGG
>JBMOIA010000413.1:0-1504 GCA_049317565.1 Terrimicrobiaceae bacterium
GACGATTCCCAACCCGAGTTCAACGATTTCCTCACGCGCCTTCCCTGACATGCGGCCAAGCCCGTGACCTGGCTCCCGACATTTTACATAGCGCTCACCTTCCTGCTGGAGGTCGTGGGAATCACCCTCGCGCTGCGGGCGATCCTCATCGCACGAACGCCTCAATCCGCCATCGCCTGGGCCTGCGCCCTCGTCATTTTCCCGGTCGTGGCGATCCCTCTCTTCCTGGTTTTCGGCGAGTCCCGATTCGCCGGATACACGCTCGCCAAATCCGGTGAATCCCAACCCCTCGCCGACGCCCTCGCAGCCACTGTGCGCCACCTGGACGGCCACCGCGCCCGCTTCACCGGCGCATTCGCCGATGCCGAAAAACTCGCCTTCAACATTTCAGGAATCCCCGCCACCGGCTCGAACAGCGTCCGCCTCCTCGTGGATGGACGCGAAACCTTCGACGCGATCTTTGCCTCCATCGACGAGGCAAAGGAATCCATCTGGGTCCAATTTTTCATCATCCACGATGACCGCCTCGGCCGCGCCATGGCGGACCGCCTGCTCGCCGCAGCCCGCCGCGGCGCCGAGTGCCGCGTCCTCCTCGACCAGGTCGGCTCGAAAAACCTCCCTCAATCCTGGGTCGCCCGCCTGCGCGCGGGCGGCGTTCATGTCGAGCGCTTCGTCACGAACCGCCAGTTCGGCCGCCGATTCCAAATCAATTTCCGCAACCACCGCAAACTCGTCCTCACCGATTCGCGCACGGCCTTTGTCGGCGGCCTGAATGTCGGTGATGAATACATGGGGCTCTGCCGCCGCTTCGGCCCCTGGCGCGATACGCACCTGCGCATCGAGGGCCCTGCCGTGGCGGGTTTCCAGTTGCCGTTCCTCGAGGATTGGAACTACGCCACCCGCACGGTGCCGCCATTTCGGCTGCCGACCCCATCCACCGCCCATGGCGGCAACGCCGTGGTTTTCCCCATCGCCTCCGGCCCCGCCCAAGGCTGGAGCCCCTGCCCCGCCGTTTACCTCACAGCCATCAACGCCGCCACCAAGCGCCTCTGGCTTGCGAGCCCCTACTTCGTCCCCGCGAGTCCACTCTTCCAAGCGGTCTGCCACGCGGCGCTCCGCGGCGTGGATGTCCGCATCATCCTGCCGCAACTCGCCGACCACACCCTGCCCTGGCTCTCCTCGTTCACATTCTATCCGAAACTCCTCGAAGCCGGCGTGAAGGTCTGGCGCTACCAGCAGGGATTCATGCACCAGAAGGTCCTGCTCGCCGACGGCGAGACGGCCATCGTCGGCTCGATCAACCTCGACTACCGCTCGTTCATGTTGAACTTCGAACTCTCGGCCGCTGTGCAGGACGCCGCTTTCGCCTCCTCCGTCGAAACAATGTTCCTCGCCGATTTCGACCGCAGCCGCCCCGAGGACCTCGGCCTGTTCGACAAAGCCCCCCTCCTCTTCCGCCTCAAATGCCGCGCCGCAGCCCTGATGAGCCCCGAGCAGTAGGGCA